>NZ_CEEDOS010000010.1:0-111682 GCF_979256525.1 Klenkia sp. AC732
GAACCCCAACACCAAACCCCACCCCAACCCGCCGGTCGTCCCGCCGGGGGTGCCGGGACAGCCGACGGCTTAGGCACACTGACCCGGTGACCACGGACGACACGGGCCCGTCCCCGGCCGACCAGCCGGACGACGGGCCCGCGCCGTCCCCGGGGGACCCCGGGCGGCCGGTCGCGGCCGCGGTCAGCGAGCCGCCTCGGATCGCCGCCCCGCCCTGGCCGGACCGGGTGGTGCCCAGCTGGACCGACCGCGTCGTCGCCCAGGCCAGCGAGGCGTTCGGCGGGCCGTGGGGACGGCACGCGGTCACCGGGCGGGCGCTGTTCTGGACCCCGCTGCGGGTGTCGCTGTTGTTCACCGTGATCGGCCTGGCCTTCGCCTGGGCGAAGCAGAGCCCCTGCTCGGACGGGGACTGGACGGGCTCCAAGCAGTACACGCACTTCTGCTACTCCGACACGATCCCGCTGTTCGGCCTGCACGGGCTGGACCGAGCGCAGGTGCCCTACCTGGACTCCCCGGTGGAGTACCCCGTGCTGACCGGGGGCTTCGAGTGGGTGGCCTCGGTGCTCGCCCGCGGCTACGACTCCCTGGCCCGCACGGTCGGGCTGCTGCCCGCGGTCGTGCCGGTGCAGAGCTACTACGTCGTCACCTGCCTCCTGCTGTCGGTGTGCGCGTTGCTGGTGACCCGCTCGGTCGTCGGCCTGGCCGGTCGCCGGCCGTGGGACGCCGCGATGGTCGGGCTCTCCCCGCTGCTGCTCGTGCACGCCTTCACCAACTGGGACCTGTTCGCCGTGGCGTTGGCGATGCTGGGCCTGTGGGCGTGGGCCAGGGAGCACCCGGCGCTGGCCGGGGTGCTGATCGGGCTGGGCGTGGCGGCCAAGCTGTACCCGGTCCTGCTGCTGGGTGCGCTGCTGGTGCTGTGCCTGCGGACCGGCACGCTGCGGCCCTGGCTGACCACCACGGTGGCCGCCGCCGGGGCGTGGCTGGCCACGAACCTGCCCGTGGCGCTGCTGGCGCCGGAGAACTGGCAGCGCTTCTTCGCCCTCAACGACAGCCGGCCCGCCGACCCGGACACGCTGTGGAACCTCGCGATCACCGCCTCCGGTGGCCGGTTCCTGGACGGCCCGCTGGCCGCCGGGCAGAGCCCCGAGGTGCTCAACGCCGTCGTGGCCGTCGGGCTGGTGCTGATGGCGGCGGCGGTGGGCTGGCTCGCGCTGGCAGCACCGGTGCGCCCCCGGGTCGCCCAACTCGCGTTCCTGCTGGTCGCGGGCTTCTTGCTGGTGAACAAGGTGTGGAGCCCGCAGTACTCCCTGTGGCTGCTCCCCCTGGCAGTGCTGGCCCGGCCCGGCTGGCGGTCGCTGCTGGCCTGGCAGGCCACCGAGGCGCTGCTGTGGGTGCCCCGGCTGCTCTGGTACCTCGGCACTGACAACCGGGGCATCGACGTCGAGTGGTTCTTCCTGGCGGTGGGGGTGCGCGACGTCGCCGTCCTGGTGCTGGTCGGGCTGGTCGTCCGGGATGTGTGGCACCCCGCACGGGACCGGGTCCGGCGCAGCTGGCCGGGCACCGACGACCCCGGCGGTGGCGTGCTGGACGGCGCCCCGGACCGGTTCCGGCTGCGCGGGTGGCGGCTGGAGAGGGTCGGTCGACCGGTGGCCGAGCGGGCTCCTGCGCCTCAGCCCAGCGTCTGACGCAGCAGGGCGATCTCCTCGGCGTGCGAGGCCGGGTCGCCCGGCGTCTCCAGCACCACCGGGCAGCCGGCGGTGCGGGCCACCTCCAGCAGCAGCTCGGTGGGGATCTCCCCGGCCGACAGCGGCGCGTGCCGGTCCCGGGCCGAGCCGGCGGCGTCCCGGCTGTTGTTCAGGTGCACCAGGTCGATCCGGCCGGTGACCGCCCGGACGTCCTCGACCACGGTCGCCAGGTCCCAGCCGGCCGCCCAGGCGTGGCAGGTGTCCAGCACGAACCCGGCCCCGAACTCGCCGACGGCCTCCCACAGCCGGGCCAGCGCGTCCAGCTCGCGGGCCATCGCCTTGTCCCCGCCGGCGGTGTTCTCGATCAGCACCGGGAGCGGGAAGCCGCCGTCGTCGGCCTGTCGGGCGAAGGTCTTGCGCCAGTTGTCGAACCCGGCGGCGGGGTCGTCCCGGCCGGTGACGTGCCCGCCGTGCACCACCATCCCGGCGGCGCCGATGGCCGCCGAGGCCGCGGCGTGCTGGCCGAGCAGCTTGCGGCTGGGGATCCGGATCCGGTTGTTCGTCGAGGCCGGGTTGAGCACGTAGGGGGCGTGCACGAAGACGACGACGTCGCTGGCGCGCAGCTCCTCGACGTCGGGCCGCGGCTGCGGGGCCTTCCAGTCCTGCGGGTCGGCCAGGAACACCTGCACCGCGGCGGCGTCGACCTCGGCGGCCCTGGCCAGCACCCCGCCGTCGGCGACCTCGTTGGCCTCGGTCAGACCGGATCCGACGTGCACCCCGACGGGCTGGTTCGACATGCCCCGACCCTGCCACGCACCACCGACGGTCCCGGCCGGCACCGGACGGGTGGGTCTCTCGAGTGGCGCCCGTATCGCCTGGGTCACATCATCGTTCTCCACCGTGGTACCCGTCACTCGTGGGTACACGTGAGCGTGGACACCTCGACGTGGAGGCACAGATGGACAGCGCGGTGGACAGCGGGCGACTCCGCCGGACGGCACGACGCGGCATCGCCGTGGCCACCCTGGGCTGGCTGCTGGCCGTGGCCGGGTCGGTGCTCGCCGCCCCGACCGCGAGCGCGGCGCCGACCGCCACGGTCGCCATCCGGGACCTGACGCCGCCGATCGTGTCCGTGGACGCCGGCGGCACGGTCACCTTCAGCAACCAGATCGCCGACAAGCCGCTGCGGGTGGGCGGCGGGCTGCTCCCCTCCCTGGTGGACGTCACCGTCTCGACCGACGTGACCCTCCGGCTGCCGTCAGGGACCAAGCCCCTGCCCGCCGGGGCGAGCGTCTCGGAGTCCTTCGGCCAGAGCTGCGCCGTCTGCACGATCACCTACGCCTACCGCGTGGTGAGCAGCGGGCCGGCGCTCACCCAGGGTCTGATCGACGCCACGCTGGGGCAGCTGCCGGCGCTGCCGGTGCCCACCCCGTTCGTGGTGAACACGCTGGTGCCGCTGCCGAACCTGCCCTCGGCGAACCTGCCGACCCTGCCGCCGGTGACCGTCCCCCCGGCCGTCGTCCCCTCCCTGCCGGTGCCCCAGGCGCCGGTCCCGGTCACCCCGACCGCCCCGGTCGCCGAGACCCCGACCGCCTCGGCGCCCGCCGAGACGGGCACCCCGCTGGAGGGCACGGCCTACTCCTACGGCACCACCACGTCCGCCGGTCAGATGGCCCCGGTGGACACCTCGGCGGCCGCCGCGTTCGACCCGACCCGTTTCAGCCCGCGGACCCAGCCCTCCGCGGCCAGCGGCGGCGGCGGCAACGCGGGCAGCTACGACGGCGCCTCGGTCCCGGTCTTCGGCGAGCTCGCCGGCCTGGGCGGGTCCGGTCTGGGCGAGGGCGCCGGGGACGACGTCGCCACCGCCTCGGACACCGCGGCCGCCGGTCCCGACCCGGCGCTGTCGGTGCCGGCCCTGGCCGCCGTCGTCGCCCTGGCCGGGGTCAGCGCCGCCCTGGTGCGGACCCACCTGTCCCAGCGCACCGCGGACCGCGCCGCCGCTGCCTAGTCCCACCGCCGCGACCGGCCCTCGTCCCCTGTGGACGGGGGCCGGTCGTGCGTCTGACCGGCTGGTACTGTGGAACGAGCGCGTCCGGTCGACCGTCAGGTGCGGTCCTCAGGGCGCGCGACGCGTGTACAGCCCTCCTGCTGCAGATCCTCTGCAGCCGCTGAGACCAGAGGAGGTGGGGTTCTCCGTGCGTCACTACGAACTGATGATCATCCTCGACCCCGAGCTCGAGGAGCGCACCATCGCTCCCAGCCTGGACCGGTTCCTGTCGGTCGTCACCAACTCCGGTGGCACCGTCAAGACCGACATCTGGGGTCGTCGACGTCTCGCCTACGAGATCAAGAAGAACGTCGAGGGCATCTACGCCATCGTCGACATCCAGGCCGAGCCCGCTGCGGTGGCCGAGCTGGACCGTCAGCTGAACCTCAACGAGTCCATCCTGCGCACCAAGCTGATGCGGCCCGAGGCTCACTGACCATGGCCGGCGAGACCGTCATCACCGTCATCGGCAACCTGACCGCCGACCCGGAGTTGCGTTTCACGCCGTCCGGCGCAGCCGTCGCGAACTTCACCGTGGCCTCCACGCCGCGGACCTTCGACCGTCAGACGTCGGAGTGGAAGGACGGCGAGGCGCTCTTCCTGCGGTGCAACGTGTGGCGCCAAGCGGCGGAGAACGTCGCCGAGTCGCTCACCCGTGGCTCCCGGGTCATCGTCAGCGGTCGCCTCAAGCAGCGCTCCTTCGACACGAAGGAGGGCGAGAAGCGCACCGTCATCGAGCTCGAGGTCGACGAGATCGGCCCCTCGCTCCGTTACGCCACCGCGAAGGTCACCAAGGCCAACCGCGGCAGTGACGGCGGCGGGTTCGGTGGCGGCTCCGGCGGCGGCGGCGGTGGGGGCTTCGGCTCCTCCGGCGGCGGCGGTGGCGGCAGCGCTTCCAGCGACCCCTGGTCGACCCCGGCGTCGTCCTCGGACGAACCGCCCTTCTGATCTCGTACTCCACAAGCAATCCAGGAGAACCCTGTGCCCAAGCCACCCATCCGCAAGCCCAAGAAGAAGGTCTGCCAGTTCTGCAAGGACAAGGCGACCGGTGTCGACTACAAGGACACCACCCTGCTCCGGAAGTTCATCTCCGACCGGGGCAAGATCCGCGCCCGCCGCGTCAGCGGCAACTGCAGCCAGCACCAGCGTGACGTCGCCGTGGCCGTGAAGAACAGCCGCGAGATGGCCCTGCTGCCCTACACCTCCACGGCGCGCTGACCATGAGCGCATCGAAGCTGATCCTGACCCAGGAGGTCACCGGCCTCGGCTCTGCCGGGGACACCGTCGAGGTGAAGGGCGGGTACGCCCGCAACTACCTCCTGCCCCGCGGCCTGGCCATCATGGCCACCCGCGGTGCCCAGAAGCAGGTCGAGGGCCTGCGCCGTGCGCGGGCCGCCCGCGACGTCGCCACCCTCGAGGAGGCCAAGCAGATCGCCGGCCAGCTCTCCTCGCTGTCGGTCTCCGTCCCGGCCAAGGCCGGCAACGGCGGTCGTCTGTTCGGCTCGATCACCACGGCCGACGTCGTCGCCGCGGTGACCGCCGCCGGTGGTCCCTCGCTGGACCGCCGCCGGGTCGAGCTGCCCAGCTCGATCAAGAGCACCGGCTCGCACACCGTCACGGTGCGCGTCCACCCCGAGGTCAGCGCCGCGCTGGCCATCGAGGTCGTCGCAGCCTGACAGCAGCACCCAGCACTGCCCACGAGGGGCGTCGGACTCCGGTCCGGCGCCCCTCGTGGCGTTCCCGGGTCGGGGTCCCCGCCCGGCCGGTGACGGCGGACCCCGGCGGACAGCACGTCGACGGTGGACACCGGGACGACGGCGGGCGCCGCGACGCGCCCGGGCCCCGCGGCGGAGCAGAAGTTTCTCCCGTCCACAGGCCCCGCGCAGGAGACCGGCAGGTGGCCGGGGCCCGGACGGCCGATGACGGGCAGCCGTCCCCGTCCCCTCCACACGGAGGCACCGTCCGTCCACGGCTCTGTCCCCAGGTTGTGCAGAGGCCTGTGCACAGCGCTCGTGGACGGCGGCCCCCCGGCTGCCTAGCGTCACCGCTGGATCCACCGCGCGGGGTGGTCAGCACCGGTTCTGTCGGTGCCCCGCGATACGAAGGACGACGACGGACGGGGCACCCCGAGGTGTCCCGTCCCGGCAGTGGCGCGCAACAGATGGGGGCTCACGACAGTGGCAGTGGTCGACGACATCAGCAGGCCGGTGGCCGCGGCACCGCAGTACGACCGCCAGCCCCCTCAGGACGTCGCTGCCGAGCAGTCGGTGCTCGGCGGCATGCTGCTGAGCAAGGACGCCATCGCCGACGTCGTGGAGGTCCTGCACGGGGCGGACTTCTACCGCCCGGCCCACCAGATCGTCTTCGACTGCGTCCTGGACCTCTACGGCCGCGGTGAGCCCGCCGACGCGATCACCGTCTCCGCCGAGCTCAACCGCACCGACCAGCTGTCCAAGATGGGCGGGGCGGTCTACCTGCACACGCTCATCCAGTCCACGCCCACGGCGGCGAACGCCGGCTACTACGCCGCGATCGTGGCCGAGCAGGCCGTGCTGCGCCGCCTGGTCGAGGCCGGCACCCGGGTGGTCCAGCTGGGCTACGGCGCGGCCGGCGGCAAGGGCGACGTCGACGACATCGTCGACCGGGCGCAGCAGGAGATCTACGACGTCACCGAGAAGCGGATGAGCGAGGACTACTCGCGCCTCGAGGACGTCCTGCAGCCCACCATGGACGAGCTGGACGCCATCGCCAGCCGCGGTGGCACCGCCCGCGGTGTGCCCACCGGCATCCGCGACCTCGACGAGCTGACCAACGGCCTGCAGGCCGGCCAGATGATCGTCATCGCCGCCCGACCCGGCGTCGGCAAGTCCACCCTGGGGCTGGACATCGCCCGCAACGCCTCGGTCAAGCACCACCAGGCCGCCTGCATCTTCAGCCTGGAGATGAGCAAGCACGAGATCACCATGCGTCTGCTGTCGGCCGAGGCGAAGGTGCCGCTGCACCACATGCGCGCCGGCTCGCTCAGCGACGAGGACTGGTCGAAGCTGGCCCGCCGGATGGGCGAGGTCGCCGACGCGCCGCTCTACATCGACGACTCCCCCAACATGACGATGATGGAGATCCGGGCCAAGGCCCGGCGGCTCAAGCAGCGCAACGACCTCAAGCTCGTGGTGATCGACTACCTGCAGCTGATGACGTCGGGCAAGCGGGTGGAGTCCCGCCAGCAGGAGGTCTCGGAGTTCTCCCGTGCCCTCAAGCTGCTGGCCAAGGAGCTCGAGGTCCCGGTGATCGCGATGAGCCAGCTCAACCGTGGCTCCGAGCAGCGCCAGGACAAGAAGCCGATGCTGTCCGACCTCCGTGAGTCCGGCTCCATCGAGCAGGACGCCGACATGGTGATGATGATCCACCGCGAGGACATGTACGAGAAGGAGTCCCCGCGGGCCGGCGAGGCCGACATCATGCTGGTCAAGCACCGCAACGGCCCCACCGCGAACGTCACCGTCGCCTTCCAGGGTCACTACTCGCGCTTCGTGGACATGGCGAACTGACCGTGACCACCCCCGACGTGCCGCTCACCCGCACCGAGGCCTCCCGGGCCGTCGAGGCGATCGGCTGGCGGCTGCTGCTGGCCGAGCTGTGCACCTCGGTGCCCGTCGACTCCCTCGCCCAGGGGGCCCGTCTGGCGGCCGCCGTCACCGACGTGCTCGGTGCCGACGCCGACGGCCACCTGCGGGTGGACCTGCGCCCCGGCCGGGTCGAGCTGGGTCTGCAGACCCGTTCCGGGGGCGTCGTCACGGCGCGGGACGTCGAGCTGGCGCACCGGGTCACCGAGGTGCTGGACCGACCGGTGCGTCCCGGCGGCGCGCACCCGGTGCAGGCACTGGAGATCGCCGTCGACGCCCTGGACATCCCCGTGGTGCTGCCGTTCTGGGCCGCCGTCCTGGGCCTGGTGCCGCAGCCCGGGGACGACGAGGCGCTGGTGGACCCGGCGGGTGTCCTGCCGACGGTCTGGTTCCAGCAGATGGACGCCCCCCGCGACCAGCGCAACCGCATCCACCTGGACGTCACCGTGCCGCACGACGAGGCCGACGCCCGGGTGGCCGCAGCGCTGGCGGCCGGTGGCCGGCTGCTCTCCGACGCCGACGCGCGCTCGTTCTGGGTGCTGGCCGACGCCGAGGGCAACGAGATCTGCGTCTGCACCTGGGAGGACCGGGACGAGCAGGACCAGGGAGAGCAGGACCGGGACGACCTGCAGGTCAGTCCCGGAGGTTGAGCTGGTCGTACCGGGCGGCGAGCTCGTCGAGCTCCTCGGCGGTGGGCACGTGGCCGCCGGCGCGCAGCTCGACCATGCCGCGGAAGTAGTCCTCCCGCGGGGCGCCCGGGGTGAACAGCAGCAGGAACCGGCAGCCGGCGTCGGCGTCGGCGGCGTGGAAGCCGTGCACGCCGGAGCGGGGGACGTAGACCAGGTCGCCGGGGCCGGCGGTGGTCCAGGTGTCGCCGTCCAGGACGGCGAGCCGGCCCTCAAGCACGTGGAAGGACTCGCTGAACGTGCGGTGCACGTGCGGACCCGGGCCCCCGCCGCCCGGTGGCAGCGTGACCTCGAAGAGCCCGAAGTCGCCCCGGGTCTGCGCGCCGGTGGCGATGAAGCGGGTCCGCCCCGCGAGCTCCTGGTCGCGCTGCCGGGAGACGGTCGCCGGGTCGGGGACGTAGCTCATCCCCCGGTCCTACCCGCGGGACCAACCGACCGTCGACCGGTGACGAACACCGGGCATGCGGCTCACCGATCGGCTCCAGGCGATGACGATGCACGCCACCGCGCGGTGGACGGTCCGGTACGGCGAGGAGCTGCGGTTCGCCGGTTCCGAGCTGCCCGACCCCGAGGTGGTCCGGGTGGGCACCGCGTACGGCCGGGTGCCGGTGCACGTCTACCGGGGCACCGGGGACGGCGCCCACGTGCACGCCCACGGCGGTGCGTGGCTGATGCGGTACCCGCAGATGGACGACTGGTGGTGCCGTTACCTGACCGCCAGCACCGGGGCGACCGTCTACAACGTCGACTTCCGCACCGGCCCCCACGTCGCGTACCCGGTCGCCCAGGAGCAGTGCCACGACGTCGCCGCCTGGGTCGCGGGCCGGCACCGGCGGGTGTCGGTCGGCGGGTTCTCCTCCGGCGGCGGGATGGCGGCCGCGGTGGCGCTGATGGCCCGGGACCGCGGCTCGTCAGCCCCCGTGCTGCAGGTGCTGGGCATCCCCGCCCTGGACATGGCATCGGAGCTCCCCGCCGGGACCGGGATGATCTCCCCGGCGCTGCGCGGCCTGGTCCGCCGGGTCTACTTCCCCGACGTCGCCACCCGGTCGGAGCCCTACGCGTCCCCACTGCTGGCCCCGGACCTGGCTGGTCTGCCGCCGGCGCTGGTCCTCACCGCCGAGCGGGACACCCTCCGCCGGGACGGGGTGCGCTACGTGCAGCGGCTGCGGGAGGCCGGCGTCGACGTCTGGCACCACGAGACACCCGGGGTGGACCACTACTTCCTCACCGAGGACCCCGTCCGTGCGCGGGACACGATGGCCCAGGTGGCCGACCGGGTGCGGTCGGCCCTTGCCGGGGCCGGCTGACCGGGCCAGGGTGACCGGCATGGCCACCTGGGCAGACGTCGAACGCACCGCCTCCGCGCTGCCGGAGGTCACCGAGGGCACCAGCTACGGCAACCGCGCCTGGAAGGTCGCCGGCAAGACCTTCGTGTGGGCCCGGCCGCTGGGCGTGAAGGACCGCGCCGACCTGGGGGACGACGTCCCCGCGGGCGAGGTGCTCGCCGTCCGGGTCGCGGGTGAGGGCGAGAAGGCGGAGCTGCTGGCCGCCGAGCCCGACGTCTGCTTCACCGTCCCGCACTTCGACGGCCACCCCGCCGTGCTGGTCCGCCTCGACGACGTCGACCCCGCCCTGCTCACCGAGCTGGTCACCGACGCCTGGCACTGCCGAGCACCCGCGGGGCTCCGCCGCTGAACCCGCCCCGACGCAGGCCCGGGCTCGGCCGGGTCAGGCGTCGGTGCGGAGCAAGGGCGGGTGCAGGGTGTCGGCCGGGCCGCGGCGGAACAGCTGCGCGGGGCGGCCGCCGTCCCTCGTGGTGGTCTCGCCGGTGGGCTCCAGCAGGCCGGGGGTGCCGGTGACCTTGCGGTGGAAGTTCCGCGGGTCCAGGGCCCGGCCCCAGACGACCTCGTAGACCCGGCGCAGCTGGGCGACGGTGAACGCCGGCGGGCAGAACGCCGTCGCCAGGGCGGTGTACTCGAGCTTGGCCCGGGCCCGCTCGACGCCGTCGGCGAGCACCCGGTCGTGGTCGAAGGCGAGCCCGCAGGCGTCGGCGACGGGGACCCAGCGGGCGTCGGCGGCGTCGGTGCCGGCGGTGGGCAGCGGCTGGTCGGGCACCAGCGCCAGGTGCGCCACGGTGACCACGCGCTGGCGGGGGTCCCGGTCGGGGGCGCCGTAGGAGGCCAGCTGCTCCAGGTGCCCGACGGTCAGGCCGGTCTCCTCGGCGAGCTCGCGGGCGGCCGCGGCGGCCAGGTCCTCATCCGGGCGCAGGAAGCCGCCGGGGAGGGCCTCCCGGCCCAGGTGCGGTTCGACGCCGCGGCGGACCAGCAGCACGCAGAGCGCGTCCTCCCGCACCGTGAGGACGACGAGGTCGACGGTGACCGCGACTGCCGGGTGGCCCATGACCCCACCCTAGCGTCACCTTGACGACAAGTCCTGCACCTGCTTATCGTCTGGCTGACGACAACAACAGGAGGCAGAGATGGCCGACATCGCCCGGTACCCCCTCGTGCGGCACCTGCGGGGCTCCGCGACCGCCCACGTCCAGCACGTCACCGCCGGCCGGCTGCGGCACGCCGGCACCGGCGCCAGCTTCTGGTTCCGGCCGCTGTCGGCCGTGCTCAGCGAGATCCCCGTCGACGACCGGGAGCTCCCGCTGCTCTTCCACGCCCGGACCGCGGACTTCCAGGACACCACCGTCCAGATGACCCTGACCTTCCGGTTCGCCGACCCGGTGCTGGCCGCCGGACGGGTGGACTTCTCCATCGACCCGGACACCGGCCGCTGGCGGGGCACCCCGCTGGAGCAGGTGGCCGGCCTGCTCACCGAGTCGGCCCAGCAGCACGCGATCGACCTGCTCGCGGCCACCCCGATGACCGTGGCGCTGACCGGCGGCGTCCGCACCGTGCGGGACACCGTGGCGGCCGGGCTGGCCGCTGACGGTCGGCTGGTGGAGACCGGCATCGCCGTCATCGACGTCCGGGTGGTCGCCATCCGGCCCGAACCCGACGTCGAGCGGGCCCTGCGGACGCCCACCCGGGAGCAGGTGCAGGCCGACGCCGACGCCGCCACCTACTCACGGCGGGCCGTGGCGGTGGAGCGGGAGCGGGCGATCGCGGAGAACGAGCTGGCGAACCAGGTCGAGCTGGCCCGCCGCGAGGAGGAACTGGTCGCCCAGCGCGGGGTCAACGCCCGGCGGGAGGCGGAGAACGCCGCGGCCGCGGCCGAGGTGGCCGCGGAGTCGAAGGCCCGCCGGGACCGGGCCGCCGCCGACGTGGACGCCGAGCGCAAGCGGGTGCTGGGCGAGGCGCAGGGCGCGGCCAACACCGCCGAGCTGGCCGCCTGGGTCGACATGCCCGTGGAGACGGTCTACGCCCTGGCCCTGCGCCAGATGGCCGCGAACCTGCCGCAGGTGCAGAACCTGACCGTCACCCCGGAGCTGCTCACCGGCCTGCTGGCCAAGCTGGGGGCCGGCGGCTCGGGGGACGGCGGCCGGCCGTGAGCCTGGCGCCCCGGGTGGTGCTCGTGCACCGGGCCACCGAGCTCAGCGAGCTGGTGGCCCGGCACGGCACCCGCGGGCAGGCTGCGTTCTTCCTGCGCAGCCGCGGGCGGGACGTCGAGGAGGTCGCCGCGCACGACACCGCCCAGCAGGCCGCCGTCGCCACCGCGCTGGCCCAGGTGCCGCTGGACTGGCGGCGGGGCAGCGTCGAGCGGGCCGACCTGCCGCGCTTCCTCTTCGCCCCGGACGACGTCGTCCTGGTGGTCGGGCAGGACGGCCTGGTCGCCAACGTGGCCAAGTACCTCGACGGGCAGCCCGTCGTCGGGGTGGACCCCGAACCCGGCCGCAACGCCGGCGTGCTGGTCCGGCACCGGGCCGCCGACGTCGGCCGGCTGCTCGCCACCCGGGACCGGGTCCGGGAGCTCACCATGGTCCAGGCCACCGCGGACGACGGGCAGACCCTGCTCGCGCTCAACGAGGTCTACCTGGGCCAGCCCACCCACCAGACCGCCCGCTACCGGCTGCACGCCCCCGGTGCCGACGCCGAGCGCCAGGCGTCGTCCGGGGTGCTGGTGGCCACCGGCACCGGGGCGACCGGGTGGTGCCGGTCGGCGGCGCAGGAGCGGCGCAGCCCGCTGGCCCTGCCCGGCCCCACCGACGCGGCGCTGGCCTGGTTCGTCCGGGAGGCCTGGCCCTCTCCGGTCACCGGCACCACCTGCACCGAGGGCCTGCTCACCGGCGACGACGTGCTGCGCATGACGGTGGAGTCCGACGGGCTGGTCGCGTTCGGCGACGGCCTGGAGGACGACCACCTGACGCTGTCCTGGGGGCAGCAGGTGGCCGTCGGCCGCTCCCCCCGCACCCTGCGCCTCGTCTGACTGGGCCTCGTCTGACTGGGCATGGGATCCCTCGCATACGGCAGAGGGCGCACGCTGTATGCGGGGGATCCCATGCCGGGGCGTCAGCTGAGGACGGCGACCAGGAAGTCGGCGTCGTCGGTGAAGGGCTGCAGGTCCCAGGTGGACAGCAGGAGGTCCACCGACCAGCCGACGGCGCGGGCGTCGTCGAGGAACTCGGGGAAGGGGTAGCCGCGTTCGGCGCCGAAACCGGTGACGGCGCGCCCGCCGGGCACCACGTGCGCGCGGAACCCGGCCAGCACGCGCCGCCGGGTGGAGGGCGCCAGGAACGCCATCACGTTGCCCGCGCAGACGACGACGTCGAACCGGCCGGGCACCGACAGCTCGGCCAGGTCGCCGACCTGCCAGGTGGGGCCGGGGTGGTCGGCCTGCGCTGCGGCGACCAGCACCGGGTCGGCGTCGACACCGACGACCTCGTGGCCGGCGGCGTGCAGCGCGGCACCCACCCGGCCGGGGCCGCAGCCGGCGTCGAGCACCCGGGAGCCGCGGGCCAGCATCGCGTCGACGAGTCGGGCCTCGCCGTCCAGGTCGACGCCGTCGGCGGCCAGCCCGCGGAAGCGCTCGACGTAGCGGGAGGAGTGCTCGGGGTCCGCAGCCGACATGCGGGCCCACTCGTTCGTCTCGGTCACCGGTCGATCATCCCCGGCACAGGAGGATCATCGACCGGGTGCGGCGTGAGGCGAGTGTCCTGCACCTGGACCTGGACGCGTTCTTCGCCGCCGTCGAGCAGCGCGACAAGCCCAGCCTGCGCGGGCGGCCGGTGATCGTGGGCGGCACCGGTGGGCGGGGCGTGGTGTCCACGGCGTCCTACGAGGCCCGGGTGTTCGGTGCCCGCAGTGCGATGCCGACGGCCGAGGCGCGCCGCCGCTGCCCGCCCGGGACGGCGTTCCTGGGCCCGCGGTTCCCGGCGTACGCGAAGACGTCGGCGCTGGTGATGGACCTGCTGCGGGAGCTGTCGCCGCTGGTGGAGCCGGTGAGCATCGACGAGGCCTACGTCGACCTGGCCGCGGGTGACCACGACACCTCGGTCGCGGGCATCACCGCGCTGGCCGAGGACCTCAAGGCCCGGATCGCCGAGGCCACCGGCGGGGTGACCGGGTCGGTGGGGGTCGCCAGCTCCAAGTCGCTGGCCAAGATCGGCTCCGAGCTGCGCAAGCCCGACGGGTTGACGGTCGTCGCCCCGGGCGAGGAGCTGGCCGTGCTGCACCCGCTGTCGGTGCGCGCGCTGGGCGGTGTCGGCCCGGCGACGGCGGAGCGCCTGGCCCAGATCAAGGTGTCCACCGTCGCCGACCTGCACCGGCTGACCCTGGTCGACCTCACCACCCTCGTGGGGCAGGCCCACGGCGCCGGGCTCTACCGGCTGGCCCGCGCCGACGACGACCGGCCCGTCGTCGCCGACCGGGAGGCCAAGAGCGTCAGCGCCGAGCAGACCTACGCCCAGGACCTCACCGACCCGGTCCGGCTGGCCGCCGAGGTCGAGCACCTGGCCGGCCGGGTCGGCACCCGGCTGGCCCGCAACGGGACGGCGGGCCGCACCGTCACCCTCAAGGTCCGCCGTTACGACTTCTCCACGCTGACCCGCTCGCAGACCCTGGCCCAGCCCGTCGACGACCCGCGCTCCATCGCCGAGGTCGCCCAGCGGCTGCTGGCCGGGGTGGACCGCACCGGCGGCCTGCGGCTGCTCGGCGTCGGCGTCAGCGGGCTGGCCACCTACGTGCAGGGCGACCTGTTCGCCCCGGCGCAGGAACCGGTCGCCGTCACCGACGAGCCGCAGGACGACGAGACGGTGCCGGCCGACCCCACCCCCGGCCCGGCGCTGCGGGTCTGGCACCCCGGCCAGGACGTCGCGCACACCGAGCACGGCACCGGCTGGGTGTGGGGTGCAGGGCTGAACCGGGTGACCGTCCGCTTCGAGGGCCCGAACACGGGGCCGGGCCGGGTGCGCACCTTCGCGGGGGACGACCCGGACCTGACCCCCGCGGACCCGCCCGACTGGCGGTGACTCAGCCCCAGCCCTCCCGCTGGTGCGCCGACCGCCAGAACCCCAGCTCGTACCGGGTGGCGACGGCGAAGGCCCGGTGCATGGCCTCGACCTGCGCGGGCGTGGCGTCCCGGGCGGCGGTGTCGGTGAGGGTGCGGGCCTGCCGGGTCGACTCCTGGAACGCCGGGTCGTCGTAGGCGGCGACCCACCGGGCGTAGGGGTGGTCGGGCGTGGCCCGGGCGGTGGCGGCCAGCCGGACGCCGGTGTCGGCGTAGACCCAGAAGCAGGGCAGCACCGCCGCGCAGCCCACCGCGTAGGGCTCCGTCGCGCAGGTGGCGACCAGGTAGGACACGTAGGCCAGGCACGACGGGCTGGGCTCGGTGGTGCGCTCGGCACCGCCGAGGACCTCCAGCAGGTCGGTGTGCAGCGCGCCCTCCACCACCCCGGCGCCGTGCGCGGACCGGGCCCAGAACGAGGTGGCCGCAGCGTCCGGTGCCCGGGCGGCCAGCAGGGCCAGCGCCCGGGCGTAGCCGGCCAGGTAGAGCGCGTCCTGCTCCAGGTACTGCCGGAACGCACCGGCGTCCAGCGTGCCGTCGGCGAGCTCGGCGAGGAACTCCAGTGCCTCGATCTCCGCCCGGACGACGGCGGTGCGGGTCCAGGCGTCGTCGGAGAAGCTCACAGCTCCCCCTGGGAGTACGCGCCGTGCGACACCGGGCCGTTGCCCGAGCCGACGCCCAGCCGGTCGGCGTGCAGCAGGGCGGCCTGCAGCACGTCCCGGGCTGCCTCGACCGCGGACGGCCAGTCCGGGCTGGTGCCGGCGGACCCGGCCGTCGTGGCCTCGGCCGCCAGGGCCGCGGACAGCGTGCAGCCGGTGCCGTGGGTGTTCGCGGTGTCCACCAGGGGACGGCGGCTCAGGTGCACCGACGTCGACCCGTCCGGCTCCCGCACGGCGAGGACGTCGACGCTCTCCCCCAGCTCGTGGGCCAGGTGCCCGCCCTTGACCAACACCGCACCGGGGCCGAGCGCGAGCAGGGCGACGGCCTGCTCGCGGAGGTCGGCCACGGTGCGGGCCGGTTCCACGTGCAACAACCGGGCCGCCTCCGGCACGTTCGGCGTCACCAGGTCGGCGATGGGCAGCAGTGCCGTCCGGACGGCGTCCACGGCGTCGTCGTCGATCAGCTGGTCCCCGCTGGTCGCGACCATCACCGGGTCGACGACCAGCGGGCCGACCGACCGCCGGGTGAGCACGTCGACGACGGCGTGCACCACGGCCGCCGAGCCGAGCATCCCGGTCTTGGCGGCGTGCACGGTGACGTCGTCGAGCAGGGTCTCCAGCTGCTGGCTGACGAACGGCGCCGGTACCGGGTGCACGCCGGTGACGCCGTGGGTGTTCTGCGCGGTGAGCGCGGTCAGCACCGCGGTGCCGTAGGTGGTGCGCCCGGCGAAGGTGGCCAGGTCGGCCTGGATGCCGGCACCACCACTGGGGTCCGAGCCCGCGATGGTCAACGCCACCCGGGCGCTCACGCCGGCACCCCGGTCAGCGCCCGGCGCAGCTGCGCGGCGGCGGCCCGGGGGTCGGCCGCGGCGCAGACGTCGGACACCACGCACACCCCGTCGACCCCGGTCGCAGACACCTCGGCGACCCGGTCGGCGTGGATGCCGCCGATCGCCACCGCGGCGATCCCGGCGGTCCGTGCCCGGGCGGCCAGCTCCCGCACGCCGTCCAGGCCCAGCTCGGGACCGGCGTCGGGCTTGGTCGGGGTGGACCACAGCGGGGACAGCCCGACCAGGTCCACCGTGCCGGCGGGCAGCACGAGGGCGGCGTCGAGGTCCGCGGCCGAGCCGATCGACAGGCCCAGGTGCAGGTGCGGGGCCAGCGCCCGCACCTCGGTGACCGGCAGGTCGTCCTGGCCCAGGTGCACGCCGTCCGCGCCGGCCAGCAGGGCGACGTCGACCGCGTCGTCGACCACCACCGCGACGTCGGGCCGGTCGGTCAGCGCCGCCCGCACGGCCCGGGTCAGCTCCAGCAGCTCCCGGCGCGAGGCCGTCTTGTCCCGCACCTGGACGGCGGTCACCCCACCGGCGGCCGCGGCGGCGACCACCTCGGGCACCGACCGGGGGGCGCACAACGCGGTGTCCGTGACCAGGTAGAGGGTGGGGTCGAACCTCATCGGAGGTCGGCGGCGGCGAGGTCAGCGGCGGCGAGGTCGTCGGGGCCGACGGCGTCCAGGGCGTCCAGCCAGGCGATCGCGAAGCTGCCGGGCCCGGCGGCGGTGGCCGCGGCCCGCTCGGCGGCCACCGCGACGTGCGCGTGCGCGGCCACCGCGCCCAGCAGCGGGGAGCCGGTCGCCGCGACGTAGGCCGCGGTGAGCGCGCCGAGGGCGCAGCCGGCGCCGGTGGTGCGGGTCAGCAGCACGTGCCCGCCGCCGACCCGGACCGTCGTGGTGCCGTCGGTGACGACGTCGACCTCCCCGCTGACCGCGACCACGCCGCCGGTCCGCCGGGCCAGGTCGGCCGCGGCCTCCAGTGCGTCGTCGGTGCTGTGGGTGCTGTCCACGCCGCGCCCACCGGCGCCCGCACCGGCCAGGGCGAGCACCTCCGAGGCGTTGCCCCGGACCACGGCCGGGCGCAGCTGCACCAGCTCGGCGGCCAGTCCGGTGCGGAACGGCAGCCCGCCCACCGCCACCGGGTCCAGCACCCACGGGGTGCCGGCGTCCCCGGCGGACCGGGCGGCCAGCCGCATCGCCTCCGCCGTCCGGGCGTTGACGGTGCCCACGTTGACCAGCAACGCCGAGGCGACGGCGGCGAACCCGGCCGCCTCCTCGGGGGCGTCCACCATCGCCGGCGCGGCGCCCACCGCCAGCAGCGCGTTCGCGGTGATCATCTGGACGACGGTGTTGGTCAGGCAGTGCACGAGTGGTGCGGAGTCGGTCAGCGCGGTGCGGGCAGCCCGCAGGTCGGCAGCGTCCATCAGGGTCGACATCCCTTCGCCAGTGTCAGCTGGAGCAGGTTCGACGGGTGTGCTCTCAGTCCCGCGGTCGGGACACCCCGTGTCGACACCGATCCTGGCAGGGCGTGCCCGACGTCGTCCACAGGGGTGAGGTCCGTCCACCGAGACGGTCCCGTGCTTGATCGACCGGGACCGGGCTGTGAGGGTGGGGGGACCACACACGGGAAGGGGCACGGTTGGACCCGATCGCAGTGACGTTCCTGGCCGTGGGCGGGCTGGGGATCGTCGTCCTCGTGCTGTCCCTGGTGGTCGGGGAGATCGGTGAGTTCGGCGGCGACGTCGACGGCCCGTTCTCCGTCCCCGCGCTGGCCGCCGGCCTGGGCGGCGTCGGCTTCGGCGGCGCCGCGGCGTCCGCGCTGCTCCCCCGGCTGCCCGGCGTCGTCACCGTGCTGCTGTGCCTGGTGGCCGGTCTGGTCGTCGCGCTCCCCCTCGCCGCCGGCGCGGTCAAGCTGTCCGCGGGCCTGCGCGACATGCCCACCGAACCCACGCTCACCGCCGGCCACCTGCTGGGCAGCCAGGGCGTGGTGGTCTCCACCGTGCCCGCCGGTGGCTACGGCGAGGTCCGGCTGACCGTGGCCGGGCAGCACCTCAAGTACGCGGCGCGCAGCGACGTCACGCTGCCCGCCGGCACGCCCGTGTACGTCGTCGACACCCCGTCGCCGACCTCGGTGGAGGTCGTCTCGACCGCACCCGAGAACCCGCACCCCCCTGCTCCCGAGCTCCGTGGAGGACCTTCGTGACCCTGCTCTACGCCATCGGCGGCATCGCCGTGCTGGTGGTCCTGCTCGTCCTGCTGGTGCTGTCCCGGATCAAGGTGGCCGGTCCCAACCAGGCCTTCCTGGTCACCGGACGGCAGGGCCGCTCCGTCACCGCCGCCGACGGCGCCGTCAGCCGGGACATGTCGGGCCAGAAGGTCGTCATGGGCGCCAGCGTCTTCGTGCTGCCGGTGGTCCAGAAGCTGCACTCCATCGACCTGTCCAGCCGGCGCATCCCGGTCGGCATCCGCGGCGCGGTGAGCAAGCAGGGCGTCAAGTGCGACCTGGAGGGCGTGGCGATCGTCAAGGTCGGGGGCAACGAGTCCTCGATCCGGGCCGCCGCCCAGCGCTTCCTGAACCAGCAGGGCGGCATCGACACCTTCACCTCCGAGGTGCTCGCCGGTGCGCTGCGCTCGATCGTGGGCCGGCTGACCATCGAGGAGATCATCCGCGACCGCGCGGCCTTCGCCTCCGCCGTCGCCGAGGAGGCCGAGTCCTCCCTGACCGGCCAGGGCCTGGTGCTGGACACCTTCCAGCTGCAGGACATCCAGGCCGAAGGCACCTACCTGGCCGACCTGGGCCGCCCCGAGGCCGCCCGGGTGCTCAAGGAGGCCTCGATCGCCGAGGCCCGCGCCCGCCAGGCCGCGCAGCAGGAGCAGCTGCTCGCCGACGAGGCCATCGCGGTCTCCCAGCGCCAGTTGGCGCTCAAGCAGTCCGAGATCGCCGCGGAGACCGACGCCGCCAAGGCCCGCGCCGCCGCCGCCGGCCCGCTGGCCCAGGCCGCCCAGGACCAGCAGGTGCTCGCCGAGCAGGAGAAGGTCGCCGCGCGCACCGCGACGCTGACCCAGGCCCAGCTGGACACGCAGGTCCGCCGTCCCGCCGACGCCGAGCGGTACCGGGTCGAGCAGGAGGCCGAGGGCCGCAAGAACTCGCGCATCCTCACCGCCGAGGCCGACCGGCAGGCCACCATCGCCGCCGCCCAGGCCGCGGCCGAGCAGGCCAAGCTCTCCGGTGAGGGTGAGCGCGCCCGCCGTTCCGCCCTGGCCGAGGCCGAGGCCATCGAGGGCGCCAAGCGCGGTGAGGCCGAGAAGCTGCGCCGCCAGGCCATCGCCGAGGCCGTCGAGCGGGAGGGCTCCGCCGAGGCCGCCGCGATCCTGGCGAAGGGCAAGGCCGAGGCCGAGTCGATGGACGCCCGCTCGCAGGCGTTCAGCACCTACGGCGAGGCCGCGATCCTGGACCTGCTGGTCAAGGTGCTGCCCGAGGTCGTGGCCGCCGCCGCCGCGCCGCTGTCCAGCGTGGACAAGATGACCGTGATCAGCGCCGACGGTCCCGGCTCGCTGTCCCGCTCGGTGGCCTCCAACGTCGCCCAGGGCCTGCAGCTGTCCGGCGACCTGACCGGCATCGACGTCGCCTCGCTGCTCAAGCGGCTGTCCGGGGACGCTGCGGAGTCCTTCACCGGCAGGGGCACCGGCAACGGCACCCCGGTCCCGGTCGACGGCACCGTCGACGGCCACCCGAGTTGACCCGCGTCCGGCCGACCGGTGCACCCGGTCGGCCGGTTGCGTGAGGATGGTCCGGTGATCGTGGAGAAGCGCTTCGCCGACCTGACCCCGCTGGAGCTGTACGGCCTGCTCGAGCTGCGGGTCGACGTCTTCGTGGTGGAGCAGACCTGCCCCTACCCCGAGCTCGACGGCCGGGACACCGAGCCCGGCACCGTGCACGTGTGGGTCGCCGAGGACGGCGTGCCCGTCTCCTGCATCCGGGTGCTGGAGAACGGCGAGGACCGGGCCATCGGCCGGGTCGCGACGGCGCAGGGCGCCCGCGGCCGGGGCCTGTCCGCCCAGCTCATCGCGCGGGGTCTGGAGCTGTGCGCCGGGCGGACCGTCGACATCGGCGCCCAGGCGTACCTCGAGGCCTGGTACGGCCGCTTCGGCTTCGTGCGCTCCGGCGAGGACTACCTGGAGGACGGCATCCCGCACCTCCCGATGCGGGTCGTCGCCCCCGCCTGAGCCCCTGCCCGACTCCCGCCTGAGCCGCCGCCCGAGGGTCGCGCGGGGCCGAGACGTCAGAACGGCGACGCCGACGCGCCCACCACCGCCGGTGTCGGCGTCGCCGTTCTGCGATGTCGGCTGTGGCGGCGGCTGCGGGGTGAGGGCGGGTCAGTCGGCGCCGGTGAGGGAGGCGGCGGGGAGCCAGTCGGCGTCCAGCAGCTCGGCGATCTGCTGCAGGCCGGCGGTGTCGCCGCCGGCGGTCGAGCCGGTGACGGCGAGGCGCTCGACCATCACCCGGGCAACCTGCTCCTCGACGGTGTCGGCGGCGAAGGCGATCCGCCACGGGGAGACCTGGTGGTCCCGGTGGGTGCGGCCGGTGACCTGGCGGGCGGCGATGCCGGAGAACCGGGGCTGGTGGAACAGCCCGACCCGCGGGGTGGTCGAGGCGGTGCGCCGACCGGGCAGCTGCTCCCCGGCGTGCAGGCTGATCGAGGCGGTCACGGTGAACACGCACACCCGGGACTCCCCGGTCTGGAAGCGCAGCCGCTCGGCCTCGACGTCGAAGCGGTCCCGGCCGTAGATGCCCGAGACGCCGATGCCGGCGTCCAGCAGGGCCTGCCGGATCGGGTCGGCGGCGGTCTCCACGAACTCCACCGACACCGCGACCTGCCGGTCGGCCTCCACCTGCGCCTTGACCCAGTCGACGGTTGCCGGCACCCGGATCAGCCCGGCCTTCTGCCGGAACCGGAGCAGGGCCGCCCGGCCGCGGGCGGTCTGCTTCGACCGTCGGGCCAGCTGCATCTCGGCCCGGAACTCCTGCCAGCCGGCGTCGTACTGCGCCCGCTCGGCCGGGGTCAGCTCGACCGCCGTCCCGGTCACCTGCACGTCGCCCCAGGGGGCCGCGCGGTGCAGCGTGGAGGGCGGGTCGGTGTCGGTCAGCCAGGCGCGCAGCCGGGCCAGGTCGGCGCGGCGCTCGTCGGGGTCCTCGGTCCAGGTGGCGCCGTACCGGCCCCGTTCCACGTGGAACCCGTGCTCGGTGAGCCGGGTGGGCAGGTCCGACCAGGCGCGTAGCGGCTCGTCGTGCAGCGCGGCGAAGTGCGGGGCCAGGTAGGGCAGCTCCAGCGGGGAGTGCGCCGGGGTGGCGGTGGTGAGCAGCACGAAGGGCGCGTCCTTCACCCGACCCGACCCGGACACCGCCTTCCAGTGCTTCCACCGCTGGGTCGTGGTGTGCCGCACCATGTGCGCCTCGTCGGCGACGACGACGTCGAAGGACAGCGAGCGCACCTTGGCCAGCCGGTCCCAGGTGGTCACGCACCAGCGCAGGCCGCCGTCCCCGAAGGCGGCGATCGACCGGGTCCAGTGCGGCACGGTGATGGCTGCCGGCCGGTCGGCGACGACGAGCACCCGCCGGGAGCCGCGCTGGGCGGCGATCTGCTGCACGGCCAGCACCGCGGTGCCGGTCTTGCCGACGCCGGGGTCGTCGCCGAGCAGGAACATCCGGCCACCCGCCGCGGCGTGCGCAGCGATCGCGGCCGCCCCGCTGACCTGCTCGGCCCGGGGGGTCATCGGCTCACCGGCCGGCAGCGGGCGGGGCTCGGCGTTGAGCTCGTCCTCCAGGAAGCGCTCGAACGTGTACGGCCCGGGCACGTAGCCGGCGAGCTCGGGCGGGGGCTGCGCGCCGACCCAGACGTGGGCCTGCAGGTCGGCGTCCCAGACCGCGCCGGGCGCGGGTGCGCGGAAGGGCACCGCCAGCACCCACACCCGCTCCCCCGGGCCGGCGGCGGGCCTGGTGACGGGTGCGGCCGCCTTCCGGGGTGCCGCCTTCCGGGGTGCGGCCTTGCGGGGCGCGGCCGTGCGGGGTGCGGCGGCCCGCGGGGTCGCGGACGACGTCGACCGGCGGGTCGGGCTGGCACGACGACGGCGACCGGGCACGGGGCTCCTCGGCTGGGTGGGGCGGGACCCGAGCGACGCTGGGTCAGGGGTCCGACAACCGTGTCAGGCGGCCCGACCGGCGCCGGGCCGGGGGTCGGACGGCGTCAGGCGGCCAGCGTCCGGACCACCCGCTGCGCCCCGGCCAGGGCCAGCACCGATCCCAGCGAGCGGGCCGGGTCCAGTGGTCCGCGGGCGCCGACGGCGGCGGGCACGGTGAGCAGGTCGGTGAACGCGGCGCCGGCCCAGCCGGCCTCCACGACGCACAGCTCGGGGTGGAACTGGACGCCGGCCACCCGGGAGCCCAGCGTGAAGCCCTGCACGGTGCTGACCTCGTCGGTCCAGGTCAGCCGGACGCCGGGGGTGCGCAGGTAGGACGCGGGGACCTGCTGGACGTGCGCGGTGGCCACGTGGACGTCGGGCACGCCGCGCCCGCGCAGCGTCGTCGTCCCCACCTCGCCGCCGCCGGGGACGGCCTCGGGCAGCACGTCGCCGCTGACCGCGGCGATCATCTGGGCGCCCAGGCAGATGCCCACGACGGAGGCCCGGTCGGCGTCGGCGGCGGCCAGCCCGGCGCGGACGGCGTCGAGCCGGTCGGCCATCGCGGCGGTGCCGGAGGAAACGGGCTCCAGCCCGCCGGTGAACACGTGCAGCACCCCCGGCCGGCCCTGGTGCTCGGCGGCGGGGTCGCCCCACGGGACGACGGAGACGTGCCAGCCCAGGCTCGTCAGCACCTCGGCGACCGGCTCGCCCCACCCGACCGACGCCCAGGCGGTGCCGCTGCCCGCCCAGACCACCGCCTCTCCGCTCATCACCGGGACACCATGACCCTGGGTGACCACCCGTCCGGGTGCACGACACGGTCGGGGGACTACCGGGCACGTCACACTGGTCCCGTGCTGCTCCTCCTGCCCCGTGACCCGCTCGCGCCCCGTCGGGTGGACGAGCACTGGGCGCCCGAGGCGGCCGCCGCCGCGGAGCTGGGCCTGACCGTCGCGCTGGTCGACCACGACGAGCTGACCCGGTCCGAGCCCGACCTCGCGCGGGCCGTGCGCGGCGTCCCGGCCGACGAGGACGCCGTCTACCGGGGCTGGATGCTGCGCAGCGGGCAGTACGCCGGGCTGGCCGAGGCGCTGGCGGACCGCGGCACCCGGCTGCGCACGTCGCCGGAGCAGTACCGGACCGCCCACGAGCTGCCCGGCTGGTACCCGGCGCTGGCCGGGGTCACCCCGGAGTCGCGCTGGGACACCGGCGGGGACGCGGCCTGGCTCGGCAGCGGTGCCGCCGTGCTGCGCGACCACACCAAGTCCCTCAAGCACTCCTGGCACGAGGCCTGCCTGGTCCCCGACGTCACCGACGCGGTGGCCGCCCGCCGGGTCGCCGACCGGTTCGTGGAGCTGCGGGGTGAGGACCTGGTGGGGTCGGTCGTCGTCCGCCGGTTCGAGGAGTTCACCGGCCCCGAGGCCCGCACCTGGTGGGTGGGGGGCCGGTGCGCGCTGGTCACCGCGCACCCCGACACCCCGGGCGAGGTGCCGCAGGACCCCGACCCCGACCTCGCCGTCCCCGCCGCCGGCGTGACCGCGCTGGGCCTGCCGTTCGTCACCGTCGACCTGGTGCGGCGCGCCGACGGCGTCTGGCGGGTGGTGGAGCTGGGCGACGGGCAGGTCAGCGACCGGCCGACCAGCACCCCGGCCGCCGAGCTGCTGGCCGCTCTGGCCGGGGTCGCGGCGTGAGCGCCGACCTCGAGCTGGCCACCCGCACGCTGGGCGACGCCGGCCCCCGGGTCGCCTTCGTGCACGGGCTGTTCGGTCAGGGACGCAACTGGACGACGATCGCCCGGCGGCTGGCCGACGAGGGCCACCGGGTGACGCTGGTGGACCTGCCCGACCACGGCCACTCGCCGTGGACCGACCGGGTCGACTACGTGGACATGGCCGAGCAGCTGGCCCGGCTGCTGGCCTCCTGGGACGAGCCGGTCACCCTGGTCGGGCACTCGATGGGCGGCAAGGTGGCGATGCAGCTGGCGCTGCGGCACCCGGAGCTGCTGCGCGCGCTGGTCGTCGTCGACATCTCCCCCTCGGTCTACCCGGAGTCCGGCGGCCGCACCGGGGACCCGGACGAGGAGGCGTCGCCGTTCGCGGCCTTCATCGCCGCGATGCGGGCCATTGACCTGGACGCCCTCACCAGCCGGGAGGACGCCGACGCCGCCCTGCGCCCGGCGGTGCCCAGCGACATGGTGCGGGCGTTCCTGCTGCAGTCCCTGGTGCGCGAGGGCACGAAGGGGTGGCGCTGGCGGCTGAACCTGGAGCTGCTGGGCCGGGACCTGGGCGTGCTGCGACAGTTCCCCGAGCCGCCGCCCGGTGCGGTCTACGACGGCCCGGTGCTGTGGATCGCCGGCGCCTCCTCCACCTACGTGCTGGAGTCCGACCGGCCGCGGATGACCGAGCTGTTCCCCCGGGTGCGGCTGCTGCGGGTCAAGCACGCCGGGCACTGGGTGCACTCCGAGCAGCCCGAGGTGTTCACCGAGGCGGTGCGGCGGTTCCTGGTGCAGGTGGAGGGCTGAGCGAGGGGGTCAGGCGAAGAGCCCGCGCACGTCGTCGGCGGTGAGCGCCCCCGAGGACAGTGCGCCCTCCCCCACCACGTTGCTGAACAGCTCGGACTTGCGCGCCTTGAGCTCCATGACCTTCTCCTCGATGGTCCCGGCGGCGACGAGCCGGTAGACCATCACGGTCTTGTCCTGGCCGATCCGGTGCGTCCGGTCCACGGCCTGGGCCTCGGTCGCCGGGTTCCACCACGGGTCCAGCACGTAGACGTAGTCGGCCTCGGTGATGGTCAGGCCCGAGCCGCCGGCCTTCAGGCTGATCAGGAACACCGGCGCCGTCCCGGTGCGGAAGCCCTCCAGGACGGCGTCCCGGTCGCGGGTGGAGCCGTCCAGGTAGGCCCAGTCGATGCCCTCGGCGGTCAGCCGGTCCCGGATCCGCTTCAGGAAGCGGGTGAACTGGCTGAACACCAGCACCCGGTGGCCCTCCTCGACGACCTCGGTGAGGTGCTCGACGAAGGCGTCGGCCTTGCTGGAGGCGACGTCGGCGTACTCGGGGTCCACCAGCGCCGGGTCCAGGCTCAGCTGCCGCAGCAGGGTGAGGGACTGGAAGATGGTGAACCGGTTCTTGGCCATGTCCTCGACCAGGCCGAGCACCTTGGACCGCTCCCGCTGCAGGTGGGTCTGGTAGAGCTTCTCGTGCTCGGGATTGAGGGTCACCTCCAGCACCTGCTCCTGCTTGGGCGGCAGCTCCGGGGCCACCGCCTCCTTGGTGCGGCGCAGCACCAGCGGCCGGATCCGGCGGCGCAGCGTGGCCAGCCGCTCCCGGTCTCCGTCGCGCTCGATGGGCGTGCGGAAGTGGTGGGTGAAGGCGGAGGGGTCCGGGAAGAGGCCGGGCGCGGTGATCGACAGCAGCGACCACAGGTCCATCACGCTGTTCTCCAGCGGCGTGCCGGTCAGCGCCAGGGTGAACGGGGCGTCGAGCTTGCGGGCGCACTGGTAGGTGCGGCCCTGGTGGTTCTTCACCGTCTGCGCCTCGTCGAGCACCAGCCCGCGCCACGGCAGTGCCTGCAGCTGCTCGTCCTCCAGCCGGAACACCGCGTAGGAGGTGACGACGACGTGCGCACCGGCCACGTGCTGCGCCAGCGTCGTCCCGCGGCGGCGCTCGGTCTCCCGGACGACGGCCACCCGCAGGTCGGGGGTGAACCGGGCGGCCTCCCGGGCCCAGGTGGACAGCACGCTGGTCGGGGCGACGACGAGCACCGGCGTCTCGTCCAGCTCGCCGGCCTCGTGCGCGCGGGCCAGCAGCGCCAGGGTCTGCAGGGTCTTGCCCAGCCCCATGTCGTCGGCGAGCACCCCGCCCAGCCGCCGGTCCCACAGGAAGGACAGCCAGGCGTAGCCGTCGTACTGGTAGGGCCGCAGGTCCGCGGCCAGCCCGGCGGGGGCCTTGGGCGGGTCGGCGGTGCCGCCGTCGAGCAGGCCCTGCACGTCGCGGGTCCAGCGGGTGCTCTGCTCCTCCAGCACGCCCAGGGTGAGCAGCTCCTCCCACCAGCCGGCCTGGAACCGGTTGACCGCGACGACGCCGTCGGCGGGCACGTCCTCCAGGCCGCGGGCCTCCTCGATGAGCTCGCGGAGCCGGTCGAACTCCGGGCGCTCCAGGGAGAACCAGGTGCCGGTGACCAGCATCAGCCGGGTCCGGCCGCTGACCAGGGCCTGGAAGAGCTGCGCGAAGGGCACCACCTGGCCCTCGACCGTGACCGCGACGCCCAGGTCGAACCAGTCCGAGGAGGTGTTGTCCCGGGCGGTGAAGGCGATCTGCGGTGCCGAGGTGGACTGCCGGTAGTCCGGCGGCGCGCCCTGCAGGACGACGTCCAGCCCGGGGTCGGCCTCCAGCGCGGGCAGCACCTCGGTGCTGAACTCCATCGCCTCCATGCCGCGCAGCTCGGCGTGCACGGCCAGCCGGCGGTCCAGCGTCCACAGCTCCGGCAGGCCCCCGGCGACGCCGGGCAGCTGGCGCTCCAGCTCCCGCTCGGCGCCCAGGTCCCGGCCGGTGCCGGGCTCCTCGGTGTCGTCCAGGGCGGGCGGGAAGGACCGGTCCGGCCCGTACTGCACCTCCCAGGACAGGTCCACCGACAGGTCGCCGGGGTACCGGACGGTCAGGCACAGCCGGGGGGTGACGACCTCGGGCAGTGGCAGCGAGTCGTCGGCGGACACCACCGGCACCCGGGCCCGCAGGTCGGGGTACCAGTCCCGGAGGAAGCGGTCGACGTCGCCGGCGGGGATGGCGACGCTGCCGCCCCGGGCGGCCAGGCCGGCCAGCGCCGGGGCGGCCGGTCGGTCCAGGCGGGCGATGAGCAGCGCCGTCCCCGGGTCGGGCTCGTAGACGGTGACGCCGTGCGCCGGGTGCCCCAGGAAGGACAGCTGGGCCGCCTCCCGGACCCGGCCGCCGGCCCGCAGCACCGCGTGCAGCCGGGCGCCGTCGGGTCCGCGGCGGGCGTCGACGGCGATCTCGGCGGCGTCCTGGAGCAGGAGGACCGGCCGCGGCCGGCTGCCGGCACTGACCAGCGCGACGCCGTCGCCGACGGCCTGGTCGAGCATCCGCCACAGGCCCGGGCCGAACTCGTGCAGGTACACGTCGGTCGGGGCGTAGGAGTAGTACTGGTTGCGCGAGGCCTGGTGGGTGGCGAACAGCGCGCGCAGCGCGGCCACGTGGGTGGGGTCCCAGCCGGCCTGCGCGTTGTCGTACTGCAGCTGCTTCCAGGTGATGCCGGTGCGCACCCACCGCCCGTTCCGCCCGGGGACGACGGGGCGCAGCTTCACCAGTCGCGGCCGCGCACCCGGTGCGCCCACCGAGGCCCGGCCGGCGAGCTCGGCGGCGACGTCGAACTGCAGGCCGACCGGCACCGGGGCCGACCCGCGGCCGGCGGGGGCGCCGACCAGCTCGGCGAGGGCGCGCTCCCACTCGGGGACGACGGGGCCCGGGTCGGTCGCTGTGCGCGAGCGCAGCACCAGCAGGGCGGCGACCGCGTGCTTGCACTCCACCGCGACCGGGCAGGTGCAGACGCTGGTCCAGCCCTCGCGGTCGCGGCCGGCCAGCAGCATCGTCGTCCGGTAGGGCTGGGGGGCCGAGCCGCGCACGGTGGCGCTGATCCGCCGGCCGTCCGGGGAGGGCTCGACGGACTGCACGCCGCCGGAGTCGGCGACCGCGAGCGCCCGGCGGAAGACCTCGGGGCCGACGTGCGCGGTGAGGGCGGCGTCGGTCGCCTCCACCCCCCACGCCTCGAGCACCCCGCCAGGCTACGGCGGGGGTACGACACGGCGGCGCCGCACGAGCCGGTGGCGCCCGACGCGGGGTTGCGGCCCCGTCCGGGCTCGGCCGGCCCGTAAGCTCCCCGGACGCCAGCCCCCGCGACCGAGGAGACCTGACGTGGCCGACCACGACCGTGACGGGACCGGCCCGCAGCCGACCCCCGGGCCGCACGACCAGCCGCAGCACGGGCAGCCGCAGTACGACCAGACCCAGTACGGGCAGCCGCAGTACGGCCAGGCCCAGTACGGGCAGCAGCAGTACGGCCAGTACCCGCAGGGGCAGTACGCGCAGGGCCAGTACCCCACCGCGCAGTACCCGCAGGGCGCCTACGGGCAGCCGCCGTACGCGCAGGTGCCCTACGGCTACCAGATCGCCCGCCCCACCAACGGCATGGCGATCGCCTCGCTGGTGCTGGGCATCCTCTGGCTGTACTGGATCGGCAGCGTGCTGGCGCTGGTGTTCGGCTACGTGGCCCGCAACCAGATCCGCCAGCGCGGCGACGCCGGCGGCGGACTGGCGGTGGCCGGCATCGTGCTGGGCTGGATCGGCGTGGGCTTCCTGGTGCTCGGCGCCCTGGTGGGGGTGTCCACCGGGTTCTGACCCCGGACGGGGGACGCCGGGTCGCCGCTGCGGCCCGGGGCAGGCCAGGATCGACCCATGAGCTCCGACCGCGCCGGCACGCCGGCCCAGCCGTCCGACCTGGTCGACGTCGCCCACCTGGTCACCGCGTACTACTCGACGCAGCCCGACCCCGAGGACCCTGCCCAGCAGGTCGCCTTCGGCACCAGCGGGCACCGCGGGTCCAGCCTGGACGGTGCCTTCAACGAGGCGCACATCCTGGCCACCACCCAGGCGATCGTCGAGTACCGCCGCGGCCAGGGCTTCGACGGGCCGCTGTTCCTGGGCCGGGACACCCACGGGTTGAGCGAGCCGGCGTGGGTGAGCGCCCTGGAGGTGCTGGCCGCCAACGACGTCACGGTGCTGGTCGACAGCGCCGACGGGTACACCCCCACCCCCGGGGTCAGCCACGCCATCCTGCGGGCCAACCGGGGGAAGACCAGCGGCCTGGCCGACGGCATCGTCGTCACGCCCTCGCACAACCCGCCCCGCGACGGCGGCTTCAAGTACAACCCGCCGCACGGCGGCCCGGCCGACTCCGACGCCACCGGCTGGATCGCCGACCGGGCCAACGAGCTGCTGCGTGCCGGCCTCGAGGGCGTGCAGCGGGTGCCGTTCGCGGCGGCCCGCGCCGGTGCCGGCTCCTACGACTTCCTGGGCACCTACGTCGACGACCTGCCCGAGGTGCTGGACCTGGAGGCCGTCCGCGCGGCCGGTGTCCGGATCGGCGCCGACCCGCTCGGTGGCGCCAGCGTCGCCTACTGGGGCGAGATCGCCGAACGGCACGGCCTGGACCTCACCGTGGTCAACCCGCTGGTGGACCCGACCTGGCGGTTCATGACGCTGGACTGGGACGCCAAGATCCGGATGGACTGCTCCTCGCCCTCGGCGATGGCCTCGCTGATCTCCCGCAAGGACGAGTTCCAGATCGCCACCGGCAACGACGCCGACGCCGACCGGCACGGCATCGTCACCCCCGACGGCGGCCTGATGAACCCCAACCACTTCCTGGCCGTGGCGATCCAGTACCTCTTCAGCCACCGGCCCGGCTGGGCCGCGGACACCGCGGTGGGCAAGACGCTGGTGTCGTCGTCCCTCATCGACCGGGTGGTCGCCGACCTCGGCCGGGAGCTGCGCGAGGTGCCGGTCGGCTTCAAGTGGTTCGTGCCCGGCCTGCTCGACGGGTCGGTCGGCTTCGGCGGCGAGGAGTCCGCCGGTGCCTCGTTCCTGCGCCGGGACGGCGGGGTCTGGACGACGGACAAGGACGGCATCCTGCTGGCCCTGCTGGCCAGCGAGATCCAGGCGGTGACCGGGAAGTCGCCCTCCGAGCACCACCGGGAGCTGACCGCCCGGTTCGGCGAGTCCGCCTACGCCCGGGTCGACGCCGCCGCGTCCCGCGAGGAGAAGGCGAAGCTGGGGAAGCTGTCGCCGGCCGACGTCACCGCGACAGAGCTCGCCGGGGAGCCGATCACCGCCAAGCTCACCGAGGCCCCGGGCAACGGGGCGAAGGTCGGCGGGCTGAAGGTGACCACGGAGAACGCCTGGTTCGCCGCCCGCCCGTCGGGCACCGAGGACGTCTACAAGATCTACGCGGAGTCCTTCCGGGGCGCCGACCACCTGGCCCAGGTGCAGGAGGAGGCCCGCGCCGTCGTCAGCGCCGCGCTGGGCAGCTGACGCCGGGAGCGTGGATCAGGGTCCTACGACAGAGTCCGTCCTCCCCCACGACATGTGGTGAGGGAGGACGGACTCTGATCAGGGCCCCTGATCCACGCTCAGGGGGGCGGCGTCAGGAGACGTCGTCGTCGACCCAGTCCAGGGTCTTGGTGACCGCCTTCTGCCAGTTGCGGTAGGTGCGCTCGCGCTCCTCGGAGGCCATCTGCGGCTCCCAGCGCTTGTCCTCGGCCCACTTGGCGGTGAGCTCGTCCAGGGAGGACCAGAACCCGACGGCGAGGCCCGCGGCGTAGGCGGCGCCCAGGGCCGTGGTCTCCACGATCTCCGGGCGGATCACGGGCACGTCGAGGACGTCGGCCTGGAACTGCATGAGCAGCTCGTTGCCGACCATGCCGCCGTCCACGCGCAGCTCGGTGAGGTCGACCCCGGAGTCGGCGTTCATCGCGTCCAGCACCTCGCGGGTCTGGAAGGCGGTGGCCTCCAGGACGGCGCGGGCGATGTGGCCCTTGTTGACGAACCGGGTGAGGCCGACCAGGGCGCCGCGGGCGTCGGAGCGCCAGTGCGGGGCGAAGAGCCCGGAGAACGCCGGGACGATGTAGGCCCCGCCGTTGTCCTCGACGCCGGCGGCCAGCGTCTCGACCTCGGGGGCGTCCTTGATCATGCCCAGGTTGTCCCGCAGCCACTGCACCAGCGAGCCGGTGACGGCGATCGAGCCCTCCAGGGCGTACACCGGCTTGGCGTCGCCGAGCTTGTAGCACAGCGTCGTGAGCAGGCCGTTCTCCGAGGGGACGGCCTCCTCGCCGGTGTTGAGCAGCATGAAGTTGCCCGTGCCGTAGGTGTTCTTGGCCATGCCCTTCTCGAAGCAGACCTGGCCGAACGTGGCGGCCTGCTGGTCGCCGAGCGACCCGGAGATGGGCACCCCGGCGAGGAAGCCGGCGGCGCGGCCCTTGCCGTAGACCTCGGAGTTGGACCGGATCTCGGGGAGCATGGACATCGGGATGCCCATCTCCTCGGCGATGTCCGGGAGCCACTCCAGGGTGCGGTAGTCCATCAGCATCGTGCGGGAGGCGTTGGAGACGTCGGTGAGGTGCAGGCCGCCGTCGGTGCCGCCGGTCATGTTCCAGATCAGCCAGGAGTCGATGGTGCCCATGACCAGGTCACCGGACTCGGCCTTCGCGCGGGCGCCGTCGACGTTGTCCAGGATCCAGCGGACCTTGGGGCCGGCGAAGTAGGTCGCCAGCGGCAGGCCGACCCGGTCCTTGTAGCGCTCGTCGCCACCGCCCAGTGCGGCCAGCTCGTCGCAGATCTTCCCGGTGCGGGTGTCCTGCCAGACGATCGCGTTGTAGACCGGCTGGCCGGTGGTCCTGTCCCAGACGACAGTGGTCTCGCGCTGGTTGGTGATGCCGACGGCGACGATGTCGGAGGTGGAGGCGTTGCCGCGGGCGAGGGCCTGGCCCACGACCTCGCGGGTGTTCGCCCAGATCTCCAGCGGGTCGTGCTCGACCCAACCGGCCCGGGGGAAGATCTGCTGGTGCTCCTTCTGCCCGACGGCGACGACCTTGCCGTCGTGGTCGAAGAGCATGCAGCGCGTGCTGGTGGTGCCCTGGTCGATCGCGGCCACGTACTGGGCCATGGGGTGTCTCCTCTGCTCTGAGGTGCGGCTCGGGGGTGCGGGTGCTGGCTAGATGGAGATGTGCGCGGCGAACAGGCCGGCGAGGACGGCGCCGATGACCGGGCCGACGATCGGCACCCAGGCGTAACCCCAGTTGCTGGTGCCCTTGTGCTTGATGGGCAGCAGGAAGTGCGCGATGCGGGGGCCCAGGTCGCGGGCCGGGTTGATGGCGTAGCCGGTGGGACCGCCGAGCGAGGCGCCGATGCCGACGACGATGAGCGCGACGGCCAGCGGGCCGATCTCGGTCGGGGTGTCGCCGAAGCGCAGCACGATGTAGACGAGGACGAAGGTGCCCAGCGCCTCGGTGACGATGTTGTCGATCGGGCTCTTGATCGCCGGCCCGGTGGAGAAGGTGCCCAGGATGGTGCCGGCCTCGGTCTCGGCCTCGTAGTGCTTGCGGAAGGCCAGCCAGGCCAGCACGGCGCCGATGAACGCACCGAGGAACTCGGCGGCGAAGTAGACCAGCGTCGAGGTCAGGGTGACCGCGACGCCCGGTGCGTACTCGTCGGCGCCGCTGACCAGCAGCCCGATCGTGACGGCGGGGTTCAGGTGGGCCCCGGAGGAGGCCGCGGCGAAGACGCCCGCGAAGACCGCGAGCCCCCAGCCGAAGATGATCACGATGTACCCGCCGCCGAGTGCGCCGGACTTGGCCAGCAGCACGTTGGCGACGACGCCGACGCCGAGCAGGATGAGGATCGCCGTGCCGGTGACCTCGCTGCCGAAGACGGTCCACAGACTGGTGGTCAAAGGGGGAACTCCTGTCTACGGGCCCGCGGCGGTGCGGGCCGGTTGTGAACGCCAGAGGCTGTCCGCCTGTGTCCCCGATCACCCTCCAGCGCTGTCCGGGCGACGCTAGGTGCGCCCGATCACTCTCCGGAAGACGCCTGGTGCGACATCGTCGGACGGAACCGGACGGGGTCGTGTCCCGGTCGGCTGGTGACCCGATGCCCTACCGTCCGCGGTGTGCCGGGCACCGTGCAGTCGATCGAGCGGGCCGCCGCGATCCTGCAGGTCGTGGCGGGGAGCGCCGGCACCCTCGGCGTCACCGACATCGCCGCGGCCGTCGGGCTGCCCAAGACGACGGCGCACAGCCTGCTGCGCACCCTGCTGGGCGTGGGCTTCGTGGAGCAGGACCGGGTCGGCCGCTACGCGCTGGGCCCGGGGCTGCTGCGGTTGGGCACCAGCCACCTCGATGTCAACGAGCTGCGCTCCCGGGCGTCGAACTGGGCCGACGCGCTGGCCTCCCGCAGCGGCCAGTCGGTCCGGCTGGCCACGCTGGAGGGCGGGGACGTCGTCGTCGTCCACCACGTGTTCCGGCCCGACGACTCCGCCCAGACCCTCGACGTCGGCACCGCGCTGCCCGCCGACCGGACGGCGCTGGGCCGGGTGCTGAGCGCGTTCGCCCCGCACCGCTCCACCCGCGGCCCCCAGGACGCCGGCCGCGCCGAGCTGTCCACCGTGCGCACCCGCGGGTGGGCCACCGAGCACGGCGAGCACACCAGCGGCACCGGCGGGGTCGCCGCCCCGGTCCGCGGGTCCACGGGTCTGGTCGTCGCGGCGATGGGCGTCACCGGGCCGCTGGACGTCGTGCTGGACCGGAACGGCCAGCCGCGCGCCCGGCTGGTGTCGATGGTGCTCGAGGCCGCGCAGGCCGTCTCCCGCGAGCTGGGCTGGCGGGGGCAGCGGGTGTCCGGTGGCTGAGCGGTACGTGCTGGCCGTCGACCAGGGCACGACGTCGACCCGGGCCATCGTCTTCGACCGGGCCGGTCGGATGGTCGCGGTCCGCCAGCGCGAGCACCGGCAGTGGTTCCCGCGCCCGGGCTGGGTCGAGCACGACCCGATGGAGGTCTGGGCCAACACCCAGCGCACCGCGGCCCAGGTGCTGCACGACGTCGGCGCCGCGCAGGGCGAGGTCGTCGCGCTGGGCATCGCCAACCAGCGGGAGACCACCGTCGTCTGGGACCGGGTCACCGGGCGGCCGGTCACCCGGGCGATCGTCTGGCAGGACACCCGCACCGCCGACCTGGTCCGCGAGCTCTGCGCCCGCCCGGACGCCGGGATCGTCGCCGAGCGCAGCGGCATGGACATCGCCGGGTACTTCGCCGGACCCCGGCTGCGCTGGGTGCTCGACCACGTCCCGCGCGCCCGGGAGCGCGCCGGACGCGGCGAGCTGCTGTTCGGCACGATGGAGAGCTGGCTGGTCTGGAACCTGACCGGCGGCCCGGACGGCGGTGTGCACGTCACCGACGTCACCAACGCCAGCCGGACGTCGCTGATGGACGTGCGCACCTGCGAGTGGGACCCCGCGCTGCTGGACTTCTTCGGCGTCCCGGCGGCCCTGCTGCCCGAGATCCGGCCCTCGGTCGGCCAGCTCGGGGTGGCCACCGCGCTGTCCCCCGCCATCCCCATCACCGGGGCGCTGGGCGACCAGCAGGCCGCGCTGTTCGGGCAGGCCTGCTTCGCCCCGGGCGAGGCCAAGTGCACCTACGGCACCGGCAGCTTCCTGCTGCAGAACACCGGCACCGAGCTGGTCCGCACCCGCTCCGGGTCGATCTCCACGGTGGCCTACCAGCTGGCCGGGGAGCCGGTGCACTACGCGCTGGAGGGGTCGGTCGCCGTCGCCGGGGCGCTGGTGCAGTGGCTGCGCGACGGCCTGGGGCTGATCGCCACCGCGCCCGAGGTCGAGACCCTGGCGCGCACCGTGCAGGACAACGGCGGCTGCTACGTCGTGCCGGCGTTCTCCGGGCTGCTGGCCCCGCACTGGCGCGGGGAGGCCCGCGGCATGGTCGCCGGGCTCACCTCCTACGTCACCAAGGGCCACCTGGCCCGCGCGGTGCTGGAGGCGACCGGCTGGCAGACCCGCGACGTCGTCCAGGCGATGGCCGCGGACTCCGGCCTCGCGCTGCCGGCACTGCGGGTCGACGGCGGGATGACGACGAACAACCTGCTCATGCAGTTCGTCGCCGACGTGCTGGACACCCCCGTCGTCCGGCCGATGGTCGGGGAGACGGTGTCCCTCGGCGCCGCCTACGCCGCCGGCCTGGCCGTCGGGCTGTGGGCCGACGTCGAGGCGCTGCGCCGCAACTGGCACCGGTCGGCGCAGTGGTCGCCGGTGCCCGCGCGCGCCGCCCAGCTGACCGCGGAGTACCCGACCTGGGAGCGCGCCGTGGCGCTGTCGATCGCCTGGGGCGCGCCCTACCCCTGACCTGCGGTGTCCGAGATTGTCGGACGCCGGGGTTCGCGGGGCTCCCGGCGCCGACCTACCGTGGACGTCAAGAGCCCGGGATCACACCCGCGGCCCGCACACCGAGGTGCACCGGTCCCGGGGCACCCGCCAGGACGACGCCGTCCACGTGGCGGCGAGACCAGGAGTCCCCCATGTCCGCACCCACCACGCTGAGCCCCGAGCAGCGCGCTGCCGCCTGGGCCGCGCTGGCCGCCGAGGAGTTCGAGGTCCTCGTCGTCGGAGGCGGCGTCACCGGCGCGGGTGTCGCGCTGGACGCGGCCACCCGTGGCCTGAAGACCGCCCTCGTCGAGGCCCGCGACTACGCCTCCGGGACGTCGTCCCGGTCCTCCAAGCTCTTCCACGGTGGCCTGCGCTACCTGGAGCAGTTCGACTTCGGCCTGGTCCGTGAGGCGCTGCACGAGCGCGACCTCGCGGTGAACCGGATCAGCCCGCACCTGGTGAAGCCGCTGGCCTTCCTGTACCCGCTGACCCACCGCGTGTGGGAGCGGCCCTACGTGACCGCCGGCCTGGCGCTCTACGACGGCCTGGCCCGCTTCGGCGCGCTGTCCGAGCCGATGCCCGGGCAGAAGCACCTGACCCGCACCGGTGCCCGCCAGCTCTTCCCGGCGCTCAAGCCCGACGCCCTCGTCGGCGCCGTCCGCTACTACGACGCGCAGGCCGACGACGCCCGGCACACCCTCACCGTCGCGATGACCGCCGCCAAGTACGGCGCCACCGTGCTGAACTCCGCCGAGGTCGTCTCCTTCATCCACGCCGGGGGCCGCGTCGTCGGCGCCCGGGTGCGTGACGTGGAGACCGGCCAGGAAGTCGACGTCAAGAGCGAGGTCGTCGTCAACGCCACCGGCGTGTGGACCGACGACCTGCAGACCCTGGTCGGCGGCCGCGGCCGCTTCCACGTGCGGGCCTCCAAGGGCGTGCACATCGTCGTCCCGCGCGACCGGATCAACGGCGAGACCGGGCTGATCCTCAAGACCGAGAAGTCGGTCCTGTTCGTCATCCCGTGGGGCTCGCACTGGATCGTGGGCACCACCGACACCGACTGGGACCTGGACAAGGCGCACCCCGCGGCGTCCAAGGCCGACATCGACTACATCCTCGAGCACGTCAACAAGGTGCTGACCACCCCGCTGGTGCACGAGGACATCTCCGGTGTCTACGCCGGCCTGCGCCCGCTGCTGTCCGGTGAGTCCGAGGACACCAGCCAGCTCTCCCGCGAGCACGCCGTCGCCCGGCCCACGCCCGGCGTCATCTCCGTCGCCGGCGGCAAGTACACGACCTACCGGCCGATGGCCGCCGACGCCGTGGACGCCGTCGCCGAGGACGTCACCCGCACCATCCCGAAGTCGGTCACCGAGGACGTCCCGCTGGTGGGTGCCGAGGGCTACTTCGCGATGGTCAACTCCCTGGACCGGCTCGCCGACCAGTGGGGCGTGCCGCGCTTCCGCGCCGAGCACCTGCTCAACCGCTACGGCTCGCTGACCCCCGACGTGCTGGCCCTGGCCGACGAGGACAGCTCGCTGCTGCAGCCGGTCCCCGGGGCCGAGGAGTACCTGATGGTCGAGATGGTCTGGGGTGCCGCCCGCGAGGGCGCCCTGCACCTGGACGACCTGCTCGCCCGCCGCACCCGGATCTCCATCGAGACCCCGCACCGCGGCACCGAGTCCGCCGAGCCCGTCGCCCGCGCCGTCGCCGGCGTCCTGGGTTGGGACGACGAGCGGATCGCCAACGAGGTGGCCTCCTACGCCGCCCGCGTGGAGGCCGAGCGCCGCTCGCAGACCGAGTCCGACGACCAGGCCGCCGACGCCGTCCGGGTCGCCGCCCCGGACACCCGCGCCGTCGCCGTGGGCCGCGCGCTGGTCTGACCCGCCACACCGACGCGCCCTCTCCCCGCCGGGGAGGGGGCGCGTCGCGTTGTGCGGGTGTCGGCCTGGTCGGGGCGGGGCAGGTGGAGGGCAGTCCGCCCCACCGATCCCCCAGACCGATCCCCCAGACCGAGGAGATCCCCCGTGCCGAGCGTCGAGCGCACCTTCACCGTCCAGCGACCCCTCGAGGAGGTCGTGGAGTACCTGGCCGACTTCTCGCACGCCGAGGAGTGGGACCCCGGGACGAAGACCTGCACCCGGACCGACGGCCTGCCGCTGGCGGTCGGCGCGCGGTGGCACAACGTCAGCGAGTTCCTGGGCCGGGAGACCGAGCTGGAGTACCGGCTGGAGCGCTGGGAGCCCGACCACCTGGTCTTCGTCGGGGAGAACACGACCGCGACGTCGACCGACGACCTGACGTTCACCGCGCCCACGCCGCAGACCACCGAGATCCGCTACCACGCCGACTTCGACTTCCACGGGCTCGCCGCCCTGGCCGGGCCGCTGCTCAAGCCGGCGCTGGCCACGCTGGCCGACGAGACCGAGGAGCAGATGACCCGGACGCTCGAGCGCCGCTGAGGGGGCTGCCCCCTGCGGGTGGCCCGCCCGTGGCGGTGGGCCCCGCACGCGCCGGGGACCGGCAGACTGGCGCCATGACCGGGCCACGCGACGACGGACAGAGCTGGGACGCCACCCCTCCGGGGCAGGGCTGGACGCCGGGCGGTGCGCCCGCGGGCCGGCCCGGGCCCCCCGCCGGGAACGCGGCGCCCGGCGGGTACGCCCCGCCGCCCTCCTACGGTGCCGCCCCGCCGCCGCCCGGCCCGTGGGGCGCGGCACCGCCGCCCGGCTACGGCGCCGGGTACTGGGCGCCGGTGCCCGTGGCGGCCCCCTGGCCCAAGGGCCCGGGCCGTCCCTCGCAGGCCTCCTCGGCCGCTGTGCTGGGCTTCGTCGCCGGCGGCGCCGCGATCCTCTGGGGCCTGGTCGGCATCGTCCTGCTGGCCGGCTCGGACGGCGGCAGCTCCACCTGGCTAGGCGTCGTCGTCGGCCTGCCCGCCGGCGCGGCGCTGATCTACGGCGCCATCCGGCTGCTGGCCCGCACCGACCGCTGGTTCCTCGTCGGGGGCGCCGCCGCCCTGGCGGTCACCGTGCTGCTGCAGGCCGTGGTCAGCGCCGCGTCCAGCTACGGGACGGCGTCGGGCCAGGCCACCCTCGTGGTCTTCCTGCTGCCCGTCCCGACGGTCGCCGCCGTGCTCGCCGCCCTGCCGCTGGTCGGCGGCTGGATCGCCGCCGGGCGCGGCACGGGGCAGCAGGCCCCGCCGCCGCAGGGCGTCCAGGGCTGGTGACACCGGCGGGCGTTCCACGTGGAACGCCCGCCACCCGTCGGGCAGGGTGGGCCCGGTGAGCACCGACGTCGTCGCCCTGGTCCGTGAGCTCGTCGCCCGTCCCACCGTGTCCGGGGACCCGCGCCCGCAGCGCGACCTCATCGGCCTGGTCACCGACGTGCTCGCCGAGCGGGCCCCGCACCTGCAGCGCACCGACGGCGGCGACGCCGACCAGCCGTGGACGCTGCTGACCACCCCCACGGACCCGCAGCGGCCCCGGCTGCTCTTCGCCTGCCACGTCGACACGGTGCCGGCCGCGGACGCGGCCCAGTGGCAGCGCGACCCGTTCGGCGCCGACCTCGAGGACGGCCGCGTCTGGGGCCGGGGCGGCTCGGACATGAAGGCCGGCTTGGTCGCCGCCGTCGCCGCGATCGCCGGCGCCGACCCGGAGACCCCGGTGGGCCTGCTGCTCACCAGTGACGAGGAGATCGGCTCGAAGGGCGCGGTGGCCGCCGCCCGGGCGCTGGCCGACGTGCCCACCGGGGCGGTCGTCGTCCCCGAGGCGACGGCGAACGAGCTGGTCCTGGGCCACCGCGGTGCGCTGTGGCTCGCCGTCCGGGCAGCCGGGCGGGCCGCGCACGGCAGCACGCCGCACCTGGGCCACAACGCCGTGCTGGACCTCGTCGCGGTGCTGGCCCGCGCCGGCGCCGAGCTGCCGCTGGCCACCCACGACTTCCTGGGCACCGAGACCTGGAACCCCGGCGTCATCGCCGGCGGCACGGTGCCCAACGTGGTGCCCGACGCCGCCGAGGTGGTCGTGGACATGCGCACCGTCGGGGACGGCGCCGCGCTGCAGGCCTGGTGGCGGGCCCAGCCCGAGGTGGCCGGCGTCGACGTCCGGGTGGACCTGCCGGCACTGCGCACCGACGCCGACGACCCGTGGGTGCGCGGGCTGCCCGCCGTCGTCCGGCCCGAGCCCGCCACCTACTTCACCGACGGCTCGGTGCTGCAGCAGGCCGTGGGCGGTGCGCCCGTCGTCGTCTGGGGGCCCGGGACGCCGGCGGTCATGCACGCCCGGGACGAGTACGTGGAGGTGGCCGAGGTGCAGGCGGCCGCGGTGGCCTTCGCCGACGTGGTGGCGCGCTGGCGGTGAGGCCCGGCAGGATGACGGCGCCACGGGGTCGTCGTCTCGAGAGGTCAGCACGTGCACAGTGAGCTGTTCGCACCCCAGTTCGCCGAGAGCCAGGCGCCCGGCATCCAGAAGCAGGGCGGCAAGATGTGCCGCGTCGGCCTGCAGGGCGAGGTCTACGCCCGGGTGGGCTCGATGGTCGCCTACCAGGGCCAGCTGCAGTTCGACGCGCTCGGCTCGGGCGGTCTGGCGCGCTTCGTCAAGCAGAAGCTGACCGGCGAGGGCGTCCCGCTGATGAAGGTCAGCGGCCAGGGCGACCTGTTCCTCGCCGACGCCGCCCAGGACGTGCACCTCATCGACCTGGACGGCTCCGACGGGCTGACCATCAACGGGGCCAACGTGCTGGCCTTCGACCCGACGCTGTCCTACGACGTCCGCCGGGTGTCGGGGGCCGGGATGTCCAGCAGCGCCGGGTTGTTCAACTGCGTGTTCACCGGGGTGGGCCGGATCGCGATCACCACCAAGGGCCAGCCCGTGGTGCTCAGCGTCGACCAGCCCACCTACGCCGACCCGCAGGCCGCCGTCGCCTGGTCCTCCAGCCTGCAGACCGGCGTGCAGGCCAACGACTCGTTCGGGCTGGGCACCCTGCTGGGGCGGACCACGGGGGAGCGCTTCACGCTCTCGTTCTCCGGGCGCGGCTTCGTCGTCGTGCAGGCCTCGGAGGAGCCCCCGGTGAGCGCGCTGGCCGGTCAGGGCTCCGGGCAGCAGGCCGGCGAGGGCGGTCTGGGCGGGGCGCTCGGCTCGTTGCTGGGCGGGCGCTGACCTCTCACCGGGGGCGGGTCGACCCGCCCCCGGTGCTGGCCCGCACGACGAGGGAGGGGGTCAGCGCGGTGTACGCCGGGGAGTCCCGGCTGGTGCCCAGGGCGGCCGACAGCAGCCGGACGGCCTCGACGGCGATCTCGTCCTGCGGCTGGCGCACGGTGGTCAGCGGGGGGTCCGACAGCGCCGAGTAGGGGATGTCGTCGAAGCCGGTGACCAGCACGTCGCGGGGCACCGAGACCCCGGCCTCGGCGCAGGCCTGCAGGACGCCCAGCGCGATCAGGTCGTCGGCGCAGACGACGGCGTCGGGCAGCGGGCCCGCGGCCAGCATCCGCCGGGTGGCCTCCCGGCCCCAGTCGATCGAGTAGTCGCCCAGCAGCACCTCGGCGACGTCGATGCCGAGCCGGCCGGTGTGCGCGGTGAACCCGGCGACGCGCAGCTCGGTGGAGGAGTTGGTGAGCGTGGAGCTGACGAAGGCCGCGGACCGCACGCCGCGGCCGGCGAGGTGGTCCAGGACCAGGCGCAGGGCCGCGTCGTCGTCGACCCCGACCCAGTCGCTGGTCACGCCGCTGACGTACCGGTCGACCTGGACCAGCGGCAGCTGGCCCGCCGCCCAGGCCACCGCCTCGGTGCTGAGCGTGCCGTGCACGGGGCTGATGACGATGCCGTCGACCTGGCGGGCGACCAGGCTGCGCAGCCGGAGGGCCTCCATCGCCGGGTCGGACCGGGAGGAGCAGAGGAAGAGCTGGCGGCCGGCCTGCTGCAGGGCGTGCTCGACGCTCTCCACCAGCGCGGTGAAGAACGGGTTGGCGATGCTGGGCACGACCATGCCCACGGTGTCGGTGCGGCTGCGGCGCAGCGCGCTGGCGATGCCGTTGCCGGAGTAGCCCAGGTCCGTGGCCGCCCGGGTGACCTGCTCGAGGACCGCGGGCGAGACCGGCTTGGCCCCCGACAGGGCCCGGGAGACCGTCGCGGTCGAGACGCCGGCCCGCTCGGCCACGTCCCGGATCGTCACCCGGCCCACCGTCACCCCCGTCCGGGCCCGTCGTGGGCCGCCGTCGGGCACATCATGTCCGATCGGTACGGGACCGTCTCGGCGTCACGTGACCGTCATGTCGCTGACCAGCCGCAACACGAATGTAAACGATTGCCTCTTGACGGCGACCGGGCAGTGCGCAGTAACGTCGGTCACGTCAAGGCAATCGATTACACGGATGGTGACGACGGTGTCTGCTCCGCTCGGGGTCTTCCCCCGCAAGCCCTCGGCGATGGCCGAGCTCTTCGGTGGCGGCACCACGCTGATCGGCGCCGTGCACCTGCCGGCGCTCCCCGGCAGCCCCGCCTACCGGGGCCAGCCGGTCGCCGAGATCGCCCGCTTCGCCGTCGAGGAGGCCCGGGCCTACACCGCCAACGGCTTCGACTCGGTGATCGTGGAGAACCACTGGGACCTGCCCTTCCTCAAGCCCGGCGAGCACGGCTACGAGGTGGCCGCCTCGATGGGCGTCGTCACCGCCGCCGTCGTCGCCGAGCTGGGCCCGCGGGTCGGGGTGAGCGTGCTGTCCAACGCCGGCGAGTGCTCGGTCGCCAGCGCCTGGGCCGCCGGGGCCGGCTGGGTGCGGGTCAACCAGTGGGTCAACGCCTACGTGGCCAACGAGGGCCTCATCGAGGGCCAGGCCGCCCGCACCACCCGCTACCGGCACGGCATCGGCGCCGACCCGGTCAAGGTCTTCGCCGACGTGCACGTCAAGCACGGTGCGCACGCCATCGTCGCCGACCGCACGCTGGCCGAGCAGACCGAGGACGCCGAGTTCTTCGACGCCGACGTGCTCATCGCCACCGGCTCCCGCACCGGCCACGCGACCTCCGTCGAGGAGGTCGTGGGCATCCGGGACCACACCCAGCTGCCCGTCGTGATCGGCAGCGGTGTCGACCCGACCAACGCCGCCGCCCTGCTGGCCGAGTGCGACGGGGCCATCGTGGCCTCGGCGGCCAAGGAGAACGGCCGCTGGTGGGGCCGGGTCGCCCCGGAGAAGGTGCGGGCCGTGGCCCGCGCCGCCGGCAAGTGAGCACCGCCGGGACGGCGCGGCCGATCGTCTTCTGCGGCTACGCCAACCTCGACGTCGTCGGCCGGGTCCCGCGCTTCCCGGCCCCCGACGAGCGGGTGCACGCCACCGCGATCGACCAGCTGCCCGGCGGCATGGGCGCCAACGCCGCCGTCGCGGCGGCCCGGGCCGGGGCCGACGCCGCCTTCGCCGGCGTCGTGGGCGCCGACCTGCCCAGCGACCTGTTCCTGGCCCAGCTGGACGCCGAGGGCGTCGACACCTCCTGGACCGACCGGGCCGGCTGGCTGTCCACGGCGATCGTGCTGGTCGACGGCGAGGGCCGCCGCTCGGTGGTCAGCCAGGACGACGCCCTGGACGGCGCCCACGTCGGCCGGGTCGCCGACCGGCTGGCTGCCGCCGGTGGCGGGCTGCTCTACCTCGACGGCTACCGGGCGGCCGAGCTGCCGCACGCCGTCCGGCCCGGCGTGCAGCTGGCCGTGGACCTGGACGGCTGCGAGGACCCGGCGCTGGCCCGGACGGCGCTGGCCACCGCCGACCACGTCGTCGTCGGCCGTCAGCGGCTGACCGGCCTGCTGGGCCTGGACCCCTCCGTCGCCGGCCCGCGGACCACCCTCGTGGTCACCGACGGGCCGCGGGGCTGGACGCTGACCGGCCCCGACGGGGCCGCCGACGGCCCGGCCCTCGCCGTCGACGTGGTCGACGACACCGGTGCCGGGGACTGCTTCGTCGGCACCCACCTGGCCGGTCTCGCGGCCGGGCTGGACCCGGTCCGGGCCGCCACCCGGGCCGCCGTCGCCGCCAGCCTGTCCTGCACCCGCGAGGGCGCCCGCGCCGCACCCGGCCCCGCCGAGGTCACCGCGGCCCTGGAGCGCGCGACCACCCGCACCGCCTGACCCTCCCGGCAGCACCCGCACCCGCACCCAGCACCGCCCAGCACGGCACCGCCACCCCGCACCGCCCCCACCCCGAGGAGACCCCGTGAAGCGCTCTCTCGCCCTCACTGCAGGCGCCTGCCTGCTCGCTCTCGCCGCGTGCGACAGCGCCGCCCCCAGCTCGGACGCCGCCCCCGGCAGCCAGGCACCCAGTGAGCTGCCGGCCCCCAGCGCACAGCCCGTCGGCTGCGCGGAGCCCGCCGACGGCCCGCTGCAGATCGGCCTGGTGACCATCAACCTGCAGGCGCTGTTCTTCAACCAGATCAACGCCGCCGCGCAGGCGATGGCCGAGGAGCAGGGCGTCGACCTGCAGATCATCAGCGGCAACGACGACTCGGTGACCCAGGCCAACGCGATCGACACCCTGGTCGCCGACGGGGTGGACGCGATCATCGTCGCCGCCATCGACACCGAGGGCATCAAGCCCTCCGTGCAGGCCGCCGACGCCGCCGGCATCCCGGTGGTCGCCGTCGACGCGATCATCGACGACCCCTCCATCGACGCCCAGGTGGGCACCGCCAACTCCGAGGGCGGTGCGCTGATGGCCGAGGCGCTGCTGGAGCAGTCCGGCGGGGAGGGCGAGGTCGGCATCGTCAGTGCGCTGAACTCGACGATCCAGCTGGAGCGCCAGCAGGGCTTCGAGGACGTCGTCACCGCCGGCGGGATGACCGTGGGCACCGTCGTCGACGGCAAGAACGTGCAGGAGACCGCCCAGACCGCCGCGGAGAACCTGCTCACCGGCAACCCGGACCTGGCCTACGTCTACGCCACCGGCGAGCCCGCCCTGATCGGGCTGGCCGCGGCCGTCCGCGGCCAGGGCGCCCAGGACCGGGTCGACGTCGTCGGCTGGGACCTGTCCGACCCGGCCGTGCAGGGCCTGCGCGACGGCTGGATCACCGGCGTCGTGCAGCAGCAGACCTTCGAGTTCGGCTACCGCGCCGCGGCCGCCGCGATCGACCTGGCCTGCGGCAACCCGGTCGAGGCCGACCAGCCGGTGCCCACGGAGATCGTGACCCCGGACAACGTGGACGACTACACCTTCTACCTGGAGGACTGACCGACATGAGCCCAGACCTCCCCGCCGACCTGCTCGTCGAGCTGGCCGGGATCACCAAGTCCTACGGGCCGGTGAAGTCCCTGCGCGGCGTCGACCTGACCCTGCGACGCGGGGAGGTCCTCGGCCTCGTGGGCGACAACGGCGCCGGCAAGTCCACGCTGATGAAGGTGCTGGCCGGCGCGGTCCAGCACGACGAGGGCGAGATCCGGGTGCACGGGAAGCCGGTGCGCTTCAGCACCCCCGCCGACGCCCAGGCCGAGAAGATCGGCATCGTCTACCAGGACCTGGCGCTGTGCGACACCCTCGACGTCGCCAGCAACCTCTTCCTGGGCCGGGAGCCGCGCCGCGGCCCGTTCATCGACCGGAAGACCATGCACGAGAAGGCGGCCCGGATCCTGGCCGACCTGCACGTGAAGGTGACGAGCACCCACCAGGAGATCGGCACGCTGTCGGGCGGTCAGCGGCAGACCGTCGCCATCGCCCGGGCGGTGTCCTTCGCCCCCGACGTGCTGATCCTCGACGAGCCGACCGCGGCGCTGGCCGTCGCCGAGGTGGAGTCGGTCCTCAAGCTCATCGGGGACGTCGCCGCCCAGGGCGTCGGCGTCATCCTCATCACCCACCGGCTGCAGGACCTGTTCCGGGTCTGCGACCGGATCACCGTGATGTACGAGGGCCAGAGCGTCGACGACGCGGCCATCGCCGACCTGGACATCGAGAAGCTGGTCGGCCTCATCACCCGCACACCGCAGCAGACCCGCATCGAGGGGAGCCGGGCATGACCACCACCGAGACCCCCGCCACGGGGGCCGGCCCTGCACCCACGGTGCAGCGGCTGGCCGCCCAGCGCTCCTTCTGGGAGCGCACCAACAAGGCCACCCTGGTCATGGCCGCGGTGACCCTGGCGGTCGTCGTCTTCTTCGCCGTCGCCGACGAGAACTTCCTGACCTTCGCCAACATCTCCAACCTGGCCACCCAGGTGGGCCCGGTGCTGATCGTCGGCGTCGCGATGACGTTCGTGATCACCGCCGGGCAGATCGACCTGTCCGTCGGGTCGATCGTCGCCTTCGTCGCCGCGATCTCCGCACAGCTGCTGCTCAGCGGCTGGGACTCCTCGCTGGTCGTCGTCGCCGCGTTGCTGATGGGGCTGGGCTGGGGGCTGGTGAACGGCTGGTTCACCGCCTACCAGGGCATCCCGGCCTTCATCGTCACCCTCGCCACGCTGTCGGTGGTCCGGGGGCTCGCGCTGTTCCAGACCGAGGGCTTCTCCGTCCCGATCGCCTCCACCACCTTCGTGGCGCGGCTGGGCACCGCCCGCTGGCTGGGCTTCTCGGCGACCGCCTGGATCGCGCTGGTCGTCGTCGTGCTGGGCATCGTGCTGCTGCACCACACCCGCTTCGGCCAGTACGTGATCGGGATCGGCGCCGCCCAGGAGTCGGTGCGCCGGGCCGGGGTGAACGTGAAGCTGGTGACGATGGCCGCCCTCGGCTTCTCCGGGCTGGCCGCGGGACTGGCCGGGCTGCTCATCGCGGCCCGCCTGGGCTCCGGCTCGGCCAACAGCGCCCAGGGATTCGAGCTCACCGTCATCGCCGCCGTCGTGCTGGGCGGCACCAGCCTGCTGGGCGGCCGCGGCACCATCGTCGGCACGATGATCGGCGCCCTGCTGACCGGGGTGATCGCCAACGGGCTGACGCTGCTGTCGGTCAGCCCCTACCTGACCCCGATCATCACCGGCGCCGTGCTGGTCCTGGTCGTGTGGATCAACCTGCGCGGCAAGGACCTGGGGTACCTGGTCCAGCGGCTCACCCGGCGGACATGACCACCCCCACCACCGTCCGGACCGTCACCGGCGACGTCGACGCAGCCGACCTGGGGCTGGTGCTGCCGCACGAGCACCTGGTCAACGACAACGCGGTGGCCTACCGGCCCTCGCCGGACCCCCGGCTGCGCGAGCTGCTGGACGCCCCGGTGTCGGCCGACCTGGCCTGGCTGCTGGCCGACCACCCCTACGAGAACGCCGACAACTGCCGGCTGGACGACGCCGCCGCGATGGCCGCGGACCTGACCACGTTCGCCGCGGTCGGCGGCCGCACCGTCGTGGACCTGACCCCGCCGGGGATCGGGCGGCACCCGGGGCGGCTGCTGGAGCTGGCCCGGCAGACCGGCGTGCAGGTGGTGATGGGCTCGGGCTGGTACCTGCAGGCCACCCACCCGCCGCACGTGGCCACCTCCACCCCCGACGAGCTGGCTGCCGAGCTGGTGGCCGAGTTCCGCTCCGACCACGCCGTCCGCCCCGGCGTCATCGGCGAGATCGGGGTCTCCCCCGCCTTCACCGACGACGAGCGGACGGCGCTGCGGGCCGCCTGCCGGGCCCAGCGCGAGGTCGGCGTGCCGCTCTTCGTGCACCTGCCCGGCTGGCAGCGGCGGGCGCACGAGGTGCTCGACGTCGTCCTGGACTCCGAGGGCGTCGACCCCGGCGCCGTCGTGCTGTGCCACATGGACCCCTCGGGGGCCGACCGGGACTACCAGCGGGCGGTCGCCGACCGCGGCCCGGTGCTGGAGTTCGACATGGTCGGCATGCCCTTCGACTACCCCGGTGAGGGCCAGTCGCCCTCCCCCACCGAGACCGCCGCCGCCGTCGTCGCCCTGGTGCACGCCGGGCACGGCGACCGGCTGCTGCTGTCCCACGACCTGTTCCTCAAGGCCATGCTCAGCCGCTTCGGCGGCAACGGGCTGGCCTACGTCCCCGTCGTCTTCGCCGACCGGCTGCGCCGCAGCGGGCTGGCCGAGGCCACGGTGACCGACCTGATGACCGCCAACCCCCGCGCGCTCTTCGAGCGCGCATCGAGAGGACGCTGACGTGGCCCGGATCCTGATCGCCGGTGAGAGCTGGATGACGACCTCGACGCACGTGAAGGGCGTCGACGAGTTCTCCGTGCACTCCTACGTGGAGGGTGTCGGCCCGCTGCGCGACGCCCTCACCTCCCGCGGGCACGAGGTGGTGCACCTGCCCGCGCACCTGGTGCCCACCGACTTCCCCGACGACGCCGCGGCGCTGGACGCCTACGACCTCGTCGTGCTCTCCGACATCGGCGCCAACTCCATCCAGCTGGCCCCCCAGGTCTTCGAGCGGTTCACCCCGGGCGCCGACCGGCTCGCCGCGCTGCGCGACTGGGTCGGGGCCGGCGGGGCGCTGCTGATGATCGGCGGCTACCTGTCCTTCTCCGGGTTCCAGGCCCGCGCTGCCTTCCGGCAGACCGCCATCGCCGAGGTGCTGCCGGTGGAGATGCTGCCCGAGGACGACCGGGTGGAGGCCCCGGCCGGGGTCACCCCGACCGTCGTCGACGCCGACCACCCGGCCCTGGGCGGGGCCGGCGCGGACTGGCCCCTGCTGCTGGGCTACAACCGGGTGGTGGCCCGTCCCGGCGCCGTCGTCCCCGCGCTCGTGGGGGACGACCCGCTGGTCGCGGTGGACGCCTACGGCTCGGGCCGGGCCGGCGTCTTCACCTCCGACTGCTCCCCGCACTGGGCGCCGCCGGCGTTCTGCGAGCAGTGGCCGGGCTACACGGACCTGTTCGACGGGCTGGTGCGCTGGCTGGTCCGGGCGTGACCGGCCGGGCGGCGGCGCTGCTGGAGCGGCAGGCCGCCGCCCTGGACGCGGCCTGCGGCATCCCCTTCGTGCGGCAGGTGACCGACGGGACGCTGGCCGAGGCAGACCTGGGCCGGTACCTGCTCGTCGAGGAGGCCTTCGTGCTCACCGCCTCCCGGGTGCTGGGCCGGGTGGTCTGGGAGTCCCCGACCTGGGAGGAGCTGCTGCCGCACGCCCGGTCGCTGACCAACCTGGTCACCGACCAGCGGGAGTACTTCGCCGGGCTGCGCGGCCGGTTCCCGGTCGACGCCGGTGAGGCCCCGGCGGTGCTGGCCCGGGCCGCGGTGCTGGCCGACGTCGTGCTGGCCCAGGTCGCCGAGGGCGGCCGGGCCGCCGCCGTGGTCGGCATGTACGCCGCGGAGACGATGTACGCCCGCTGGTGCACCGCGGCCGCCGGCGTCGACGTCCCCCGGCAGCCGGACCTGCAGGCCTGGGTCGACCTGCACGCGCAGCCGCCGTTCCTGGCCCAGGTGGACGCGCTGGCCGCCGACGTCGACGCGCTGGGCCCGGAGGTCACCGACGGGCAGCTGGACCGCTGGTACACCTCGGTGCTGGCCGCGGAGGTCGAGTTCCACGCGGCCGCGCTGGTCCCCGGTGGCCCGGTGCGATGAGTTCCCGCGGTCCGCGGCGTCCTCACTGCACACCCGACCCGAGGAGAGCCCGATGACCGCCGACCTGTGCCCCTACCTGTCCTTCGACGGCACCGCCCGCGAGGCGATGGAGACCTACCAGCGCGTGCTGGGCGGCGAGCTGGTGCTCAACACCTTCGCCGAGTTCGGCATGGAGGGCCCCGACGCCCAGCGGGTCATGCACGGCCAGCTGGAGACCCCCGACGGCATCCGGCTGATGGGTGCCGACACCGGCCCCGGCATGGGCTTCGAGGCGGCCGCCGGCATGACGGTGTGCATCAGCGGCACGGACACCGAGAAGCTGCGCGGCTGGTGGGCGCAGCTGTCGGAGGGCGGCACGGTCCAGACGCCGCTGGAGAAGCAGATGTGGGGCGACGAGTACGGCGCCTGCACCGACCGCTTCGGCACCCCCTGGATGTTCAACGTGGGCGGTGCATGATCGGGGGGTGAACGACTTCGAGCTGGTGCTGCCCACGGCCGTCGACGTCCGGGAGGTCGGCATGCGCGACGGCCTCCAGCTGGAGGCGCCGGTCCCGCTGGCCGCCAAGCTCGCGATGCTGGAGGCGCTGGTCGCGACCGGGGTCCGCCGCATCGAGGTGACGTCGTTCGTCTCCCCGAAGGCGGTCCCGGCGCTGGCCGACGCCGACCAGGTGGCCGCCGAGCTGCACCGCTTCGAGGGCGTCCACTTCTCCGCGCTGGTGGCCAACACGCGCGGCGCCCAGCGCGCGGTGGACGCCGGCATCGCCGACCTGGAGTACGTGGTCAGCGCCGCGGACAGCCACAGCCGGGCCAACGCCGGCCGGTCCACCTCCGAGGCCGTCGGCGCCGTCTCCGACATCGCGGCCCTGGCGCACGGCGCCGGCGGCAGCCTGGAGGTCATCGTCGCCACGGCCTGGGACTGCCCCTTCGACGGGCGCACCCCGCTGGACCGCACCGTCGACGTCACCCGGGCCGCGGTGACCGCCGGCGCCGACGCCCTGTGCCTGGGCGACACCATCGGGACGACGACGCCGCTGCGGGTGGTCCGGTTGCTCGACGAGGTCCGCCGGGCCACCCCCGGCGTCCCGTTGGGCGTGCACTTCCACGACACCCGCGGCACCGGGCAGGCCAACGCGCTGGCCGCCGTGCAGGCCGGGGTCACCCAGCTGGACTCCTCGGTGGGCGGGCTGGGCGGCTGCCCGTTCGCCCCCGGCGCCAGCGGCAACATCGCCACCGAGGAGCTCGTCTACTGGCTCGAGGACGCCGGCGTGGCCACCGGGATCGACCTGGACGCGGTGCTCGCGGCCGGCCGGGTCACCGCCGAGGCGGTCGGCCGGGAGCTGCCCAGCTCGCTGCTGCGTGCCGGAGGTCGCAACGCCCCACGCGGTGTGTTCCCGCCCGAGGTGGTGGGATCGAGGGCATGAGCGAGCAGACGCCGGCCGAGATCGTCGACCCCCGGGTGATGCGGGACGTGCTGGGCCACTTCGCCTCGGGCATCACCGTGGTCACCGCCATCGCCGCGGACGGCCCCATCGGCTTCACCTGCCAGTCGTTCTCCTCGCTGAGCCTGGACCCGCCGCTGGTCGCCTTCGCCCCCGCCCGGACGTCGACCACCTGGCCCCGGCTGCGCGACATCGGCCGGTTCTGCGTCAACGTGCTCGCCGACGACCAGACCGCGCTGTCCTCCGCGTTCGCCCGCTCCGGCACGGACAAGTACGCCGGGGTCACCTGGTCGCCCAGCGCGCACGGCTCCCCGGTGCTCGACGGCGTGGTGGCCTGGATCGACTGCGAGCTGTGGTCGGAGTACGACGGCGGGGACCACACCATCGTCGTGGGCCGGGTGCTGGACCTGGGCGCCACCGCCGAGCGCACCCCGCTGGTCTTCCACCGCGGCGCCTACGGCCTGCAGGCCGCCGTCGTCCCGCCGCCCGGGGTCTGACCCCGCCCTCCCGCCGTGGCCGTAGGGCGGCCGGTCAGTCGAAGCGGACGGCGATGACCGCGACGTCGTCGCGGCGGTCCAGCTCGGCGGCGACGGCGTGGTCGCAGAGGTCGGCCGGCGAGGCGCCCACCGGAGCGGCGCGCAGCCGCTCCACCAGGGTGGCGATGCCCTCGTCCAGGTCGGCGCCGGGGTGCTCGATGAGCCCGTCGGTGTAGCCCAGCAGGGTCGACCCGACCGGCACCTCCAGGTGCAGGGACTCCCGGCTGGACCCGGTGTCCACCCCGACCAGCAGCCCGCTGACGCCGTCGAGCACGTCGACACCGCCGTCGGGACGGCGCAGCAGCAGCGGCGGGTGTCCGGCGTTCGCCACGCTCAGCGTCCACGGCCGGCCCTCGCCCTCGGGCGGGGTGGCCCGCACGTAGGCCATCGTGGCCATCGAGGCCACGTGCAGGCCCTGCACCAGCCGGTCGACCCGGCCCAGCACGGCACCCGGGTCGGGGTCGGTGGGCTCCCAGACGCAGGCGCGCAGCAGCCCGCGGAGGTGGCCCATCGCGGCCGCCGCGGCCACGTCGTGCCCGACGACGTCGCCGATGGCGATGCCGATGGTGCCGTCGGGCAGCTGCAGCAGGTCGTAGAAGTCCCCGCCCACGTCGGCGGCGGTGGAGGCGCTGACGTAGTGCGCGGCCGAGGCGATCCGCGGGATCGTCGGCAGCTGCGGCAGCAGGGAGCGCTGCAGGGTCTCGGCGACCTCGTGCTCCTGCTGGTAGAGCCGCACGTTGTCCATGGCCAGCGCGGCGCGGCGGGACAGGTCATCGGCCAACTCGACGTCCTCGCGGGCGAAGGCCCGGTCCGTGCTGGTCATCACCAGCGCCATCGCGCCCAGCGTGCGGCGGCGGGCGACCATCGGCACGGTCAGCACCGAGGTGCCGCCCAGCTTGCGGAACAGCGCCTCGGTCGAGGGGTGGGTGAAGATCGCGCCCATCCGCTCGGCGGTCATCTCGGGCACGTGCACCGGCTTGGAGCCCTCCAGTGCCTGCCGGCTCGGGGAGCCCTCGGGCAGGTGCATGGCGTGCAGGTTGCTGAACTGGCGCAGCTCCTCGGCCATCCCGTCCCGGTGCCGCGCGGCGGTCTCCCGGACGTCGCCGTAGGGGTCGACGAGGGTGATGAAGACCCAGTCGGCCAGCAGCGGCACGCACAGCCCGGCGAGGCGGTCCAACAGCTCGGTCATCTCCAGCGTCGCCGACAGCGTGCTGGTGGCCTCGGCCATCAGGGCCAGCCGGCTCTGCGCGATCTCGGCCTCGGCCTGCGCCCGCTCGGCGTCGGCGCGGGCCTGCTCGGCGATGGCCTGCGCGGTCTCGGCCTCCCGGCGGGCGGCCTGCTCGGCGGCGAAGGCGGCCTCCCGCTCGCCCTCGACCCGGACCCGCTCGGTGACGTCGGTCTGCACGCCGACGAAGCTGACCAGCTCGCCCTGGCCGTCGAAGACCGGGCTGATGGACAGCTGGTTCCAGAAGGCCGTGCCGTCCTTGCGGTAGTTCAGCAGCGTCTCGGTGATCGGCCGCTGCTCGCGCAGGGCCGCCCGGATCGCCGCCACCGAGGCCTCGGAGGTCGCCGGCCCCTGCAGGAAGCGGCAGTTGCGGCCCACCGAGTCCTCGTAGGAGTAGCCGGTGACCCGGCCGAAGGAGGGGTTCACCCAGACCAGCGGGTCGTCGGGCTGCCGCGGGTCGGTGATGGTGAAGCAGATGTCGGTGGCGACCACGGCACGGTCCCGGAGGGCCTGCAGCTGGGCCTCCGGGTCGTCGCCGGAGGCGCCGGCGTCGACCTGCAGGAAGACCACGAGGGCCAGCCGGTCGCCGTCGCCGTCCTGGGAGAGCGGGAAGCCGGTGACCCAGAGGGTCTGGCCGTCGACCTCGTCCGCGGCGTCGGCCCGGTCGGCGTCGGAGCTGCGGTGCGGGAGCAGCCGGACGGCCTCGCCGACGACCGGGCGGCCGCCGGCGACCTCGGACAGCGGGCTGCTGGTGCTGGCCAGCGGGGCGCCGGTGAGGTCGGTCAGGCCGGCCGAGGCGCCCCACTCGTCGATCGGCAGCGGCAGGCCCACGCTGCCGGCCAGCTCGACGGCGGCGGTGTTGGCGTAGACGACCGTGCCCTCGTTCTGGTCGATGACCAGCACGGCGACCGGGACGTCGGACAGCACCCCGGGCAGGGCCGAGGTGGCGCTGCGGCCGGTGTGCTCGGTGGAGTGGACGGCGGCGTTGGCCGCACCGACGATGTCGGCCTGCCGGCCGCGCTCACCACCGGCTTCGTCAGCGGACGCCGAGGCACCGGAGACCACTGCTGCGGCTTCCGGGGGGATCGTCGCGGCGTCGTCCCGCGTGTCGTCGCGCTCAGGCGGCACCGACACAGCCTATCCGGGGTGTCTGTTGCGCACCACGGGACGGCGTCAGCTGGGACGCTCCCGTTCCGCTGCTCCGTCCGGGCCCGGCTCGGCGTCCCGGTCGGACTCGGCGTCCCGGTCCAGCTCGCGCAGGTGGCGCAGCCACAGCAGACCCAGCAGCGGGAGCACGAGGGGGATGAAGCCGTAGCCCTGCCCGAAGCCCGACCACACGGTGGCGTCGGGGAAGGCCTGCCGGTCGGCCAGCGACAGGGTGCCGACGACGAGGACGCCGACCAGCTCCACCAGGCACGCGACGACGGCGGTGCGGCGTCCCGACCGGCCGCCGCGGGCCAGCCCGACGGTGGCCACCAGGTAGACCACGGCGGAGAACGCGGACAGCAGGTAGGCCAGCGGGGCCTCGTCGAACTGGGTGGCCAGCTGGACGGCGGCACGGGCACCCGCGGCCAGGGCGAAGGTGCCGTAGAGGGCCACCAGGACCCGGCCGGGGCCGGTGGAGGTGGAGCCGTCGGCCGGGCCGGTGGCGGGTGCGCCCAGGCGGTCAGGCACCGGTGGCCTCCCACAGCTGCAGCAGCCGCCACACCATGACCGCGACCACGAGGCCGGCGACGGCCAGCACGGTGCCGGCCCAGCGGGTCGGCTCGGAGCGGGACCACAGCACGCCCGCGACCGGGACGAGGACGACGCTGAACAGGTAGGCGAGGAACGTCGCGGTCTCCGGCGGCCGCTCACCGAGGGCCAGGCCGACGAGGACGAACGCGAGCTGGACCAGGAGCACCAGCTGCAGGACCCCGGCGGCGACGAGGTGGGCCAGCCCGGTGCGCCGGCGCAGCACCGTCGACAGACCGCCCAGGGCGGCGACGACGAGGGCCGCCACGGTCGCGGCGACCACCAGAGCCGGGATCATCGGCGTCCTCGGGCGGTGGTCACCGGGTCATCATCCCAGCGTGCCCCGGACCACCGGCGGTCGCTCCGACTACGAAACGGTCTCGTACCGGCGCCGAGGGCTGACCGGGCGGGGGGTGGTGAGGGAGACTCACGACATGACCGTCAAGGACCTCGTGGGGGACCTCTTCGACTCCCACGTCGACCGGATCACCCGCGAGCCGGTCCGGCTGCAGGTCCTCGTCGGCCTGCTGGAGGACCTCGAGGTCGCGGAGCCCACCACCCGGGTCGCGATGGCCGGGCTGCGCCGCGAGGGCGTCTTCGCGGCCAGCCGCTGCGGGCGGGAGACGCTGTACACGCCCACCGACCAGCTCCGGGCCGTGCGGATGCGGGCGGCCGAGCGCCTCGAGCAGCGCCTGCAGCCCTGGGACGGGCTGTGGCGGATGGTCATCTACACGGTGCCCGAGACCGAGCGGGCCACGCGGGAGCGGGTCCGGCGCACGCTGGGCCGGCACGGCTTCGGGATGCTGGGCCCGGCGACGTGGATCTCCCCGCAGGAGGCCGCGCTGGACGAGGTCCGTGCGGAGCTGGCCACCGAGCCCTTCGCCCGCCTCGACGTGCTGCGGGCGCAGATGGCCGACGCCGACATGCCGGCCACCGACCTGGAGCTCGCCCACCGCTGCTGGGACCTCGACGGTCTGGCGGCGGGCTGGCGGGAGCTGACCGCCGGCTTCCGAGCCCAGCTGGAGGCCCCCCGCCCGACGGGTGCCGCCGCGCTGCGCGCCCACCTGCGCTCGCTGCACGCGTTCACGGTCGCGGTGGGCCGGGACCCCTTCCTTCCCGTGGAGCTCAAGCCCGCCGACTGGCCCGGCCAGGAGGCCTGCGACACCTGGACGGCGCTGTCGGCCCGGCTCGGTGAGGCCGCCCGGGAGCACGTGGCCGCGCGGCTCTGCGAGGAGCCCGGCAGCGTCGTCGGCCCCCGGACGCACCAGGAGCAGCGCTCGCTGCGCTGACCGTGCGCAGCAGTTCCACGTGGAACCTGAACCGATCTCGGCCCGGGCACGAACGCCGGACATGAAGCGCGGTGACGTGGCCCCTGATTTCGAGCTGCCCGACCAGGACGGCACGCCCCGGCGGTTGTCCACGATGCTGGCCGACGGCCCGGTGGTGCTCTTCTTCTACCCGCTGGCGTCCTCCTCGGGCTGCACCACCGAGATGTGCACCGTGCGCGACGAGGCCTCCCGCTTCGCTGCCGTCGGCGCCCAGCGCATCGGCGTCAGCCGGGACTCCGTGGAGAAGCAGAAGGCCTTCGCCGAGGGCAACGGCTTCGACTACCCGCTGCTGGCCGACGTCGACGGCGCGGTCTGCGAGGCCTACGGCACCAAGCGGAACATGACCGCGGCGCCGGTCAAGCGGCACACCTACGTGATCGGGACCGACGGACTGGTCCGCGACGTCTTCAAGAGCGAGTTCCGGTTCGGCAAGCACGCGGACAAGGCGCTGGCCGCCCTCTCCCCCGCCTGAGGCCGACGCGAGACCCCCTGCCGGGCGGTGGCCGATCCGCCGCCCGGCAGGTGTCCCCTCACAGGCCCAGCTCGGCCCGGACCTCGGCGTCGTGCTCGCCCACGGCCGGGATCGACCCCACCGACCCCGGGGTCGCCGAGAACCGCGGGGCGACGGCGGGCTGCACCCGGCCCTCCACCTCGACGAACACCCCGCGCTCCCGGTTGTGCTCGTCCGCGGTGGCCTCCAGCAGTGACCAGACCGGCGCCACGCACGCGTCCGTGCCGGCGAACACCCGCCACCACTCGTCCCGGGTCCGGCCGGCGAAGACCTCGGTGAACCGCTCGCGCAGCGCCGGCCAGGCGGCCGGGTCCGCCCGGTCGGGCAGCGTGGCGTCGTCGGCCAGGCCCAGACCGGTGAGCAGCGCGGCGTAGAACTGCTCCTCCAGCGCGCCGACGGCCAGGAACTGCCCGTCGGCGCAGCGGTACACGTCGTAGAACGGCGCCCCGGTGTCGAGCAGGTTCACCCCGCGGGCGTCGGTCCACGCCCCGGTGTCCAGCATCCCGTGCAGCATCGTGGTGAGGACGGCGGTGCCGTCGACGATGGCGGCGTCCACGACCTGGCCCTGCCCCGTCGTCCGGGCGTGCAGGACGCCGGCGACGACGCCCAGGGCCAGGAAGACCCCGCCACCGCCGAAGTCGCCGAGCAGGTTGACCGGCGGAGCCGGTCGCTCGTCGGGCCGCCCGGAGGCGCCCAGTGCGCCGGTGAGCGCGATGTAGCCGATGTCGTGCCCGGCGCTGTGCGCCAGCGGGCCGGTCTGGCCCCAGCCGGTCATCCGGCCGTAGACCAGCCGCGGGTTCAGCGCGTGCGCCGGCTCCGGGCCCAGGCCCAGCCGCTCCATGACGCCGGGCCGGAAGCCCTCCAGCAGCACGTCGGCCCGCTCGACCAGCGCCCGGACGACGGTCAGGTCGGCGTCGTCCTTGAGGTCCAGGGCGATCGAGCGCTTGCCGCGGTCCAGCAGCGACGTCGCCCCCATCGAACCGACCAGCCCGGTCGAGGCGCTGCGCCGGTCGATCCGGACGACGTCGGCGCCCAGGTCGGCCAGCAGCATCCCGCAGAACGGGCCCGGGCCCAGCCCGGCGAACTCCACGACGCGTACTCCCTGCAACGGTCCGGCCACGGTGCCGTCCTCTCCTCGCGGTGTCGCCCCGCCTCGCCCCGGCATGGGATCCCTCGCATACCGCTGAACGCTCCCGCCGTATGCGAGGGATCCCATGCCGAAGCGGGGCGCGGGCTCCTCGGTGGCATGCTGCCGCACCGTGCGGACCTACGGGGTGGTGGCCGCCGGCGGTGCCCTGGGGGCGCTGGCCCGGTGGGCGGTGGGGCGCGGGCTGCCGCACGACCCGGGCGCGTGGCCGTGGGCGACCGTGACGGTGAACGTGACCGGCTGCCTGCTCATCGGCCTGCTGCTGGCGGTGCTGCTGGCCCGGGCGCCGGGGCACCCGTGGCTGCGGCCGTTCCTGGCGACCGGGGTGCTCGGCGGCTACACGACGTTCTCCGCCCTGGCCGTGGACGCCGTCCAGCTCGCCGACGCCGGCCGCTGGCCGGTGGCGGTCGGGTACCTGCTGGCCAGCGTGGTGGGCGGCCTGGCCGCCGTGGTGGTCGGGCTGGTCCTGGGGCGGGCGGCGGTCGGCCGTCCCGGTGTGGCGGAGGCCGGGGAGGGCCGGTCGTGACGGCGCTGTGGGTGGTGCTGGGCGCGCTGGTCGGTGCCCCGGTCCGCCTCGCCGCGGACCGGCTGGCCGTGCGGTGGCGGGGCGCGGGCAGCGTCGTGGGGATCCTGGTCGTGAACGTCGTGGGCAGCCTGGCGCTGGGCCTCGTCGTCGGCGCGCGGGACCTGTCCCCCGCGGTGGTGGCACTGGTCGGCACCGGCTTCTGCGGGACGCTCACCACCTTCTCCACCTACGGGTACGACGTCGTCCGGCTGGTGGAGGGACGGCGGGTCGGCCGGGCGCTGGTGTACCTGACCGGCTCGTTGCTGCTGGGCGTCGGTGCGGCGACGATCGGGTACGTGATCGTCCGCTGACCTGCGACCGACGCGGGCGCTCAGTAGGGTCGGGGTCGGTATGGCAGCTGAGCAGAAGTCCGAGAGCCCCGTCGTCGTCGTCGCCAACCGGCTGCCCGTGGACCAGGTGGTGGCCCCGGACGGGTCGGTCAGCTGGACCCGCAGCCCCGGTGGCCTGGTCACCGCCCTGGAGCCGTTCGTGGCCGGGCGCGGTGGTGCGTGGGTGGGCTGGTCGGGGTCCTCCGGTGACGCTCCCGAGCCCTTCGAGTCCGGTGGGATGCAGCTGGTCCCGGTCGCGCTGAGCGAGGACGACGTCGACCAGTACTACGAGGGCTTCTCCAACGCCTCGCTGTGGCCGCTGTACCACGACGTGGTCGAGAAGCCGGAGTACCACCGGACCTGGTGGAACAGCTACGTGCAGGTCAACCGCCGGTTCGCCGAGAAGGCCGCCGAGGTCGCCGCCGAGGGCGCGATCGTCTGGGTGCACGACTACCAGCTGCAGCTGGTCCCGGCGATGCTGCGCCAGCTGCGCCCGGACCTGACGATCGGGTTCTTCCTGCACATCCCGTTCCCGCCCTACGAGCTGTTCACCCAGCTGCCGTGGCGCAACGCGATCGTCGAGGGCCTGCTGGGCGCGGACCTGATCGGCTTCCAGATGCCGGCCGCAGCCACCAACTTCGTCCAGCTGGCCAAGCGGCTGCACGACCTGCCCACCCGCGGCAGCACGATCGACTACGACGGGCGCACCGTCACCGCCCGGGCCTTCCCGATCTCCATCGACGTCGCCGCGTTCGACGAGCTGGCCCGCACGCCGGCGGTGCTGGAGCGGGCCGCGGAGATCCGCCGGGAGCTCGGCAACCCCGAGAAGATGGTGCTGGGGGTCGACCGGCTGGACTACACCAAGGGGATCAGCGTCCGGCTCGAGGTCTTCCTGGAGCTGCTGGAGGACGAGCAGGTCGAGGCGCCGTCCACGGTCTTCATGCAGGTGGCCACGCCCAGCCGTGAGCGGGTCGAGCACTACGTGACGATGCGCGAGACGATCGAGCAGCAGGTCGGCCACATCAACGGCGTCTTCGGCTCCACGTCGGGGCCGGCCGTGCACTACTTCAACCAGTCGATGCCGCGCGAGGAGCTCGCCGCCCTGTACCGGGCCGCCGACGTCATGCTCGTGACGCCGTACCGGGACGGCATGAACCTGGTCGCCAAGGAGTACGTCGCCGCCCGCAGCGACAACGCCGGCACCCTGGTGCTCAGCGAGTTCGCCGGGGCCGCCGCCGAGCTCAAGCAGGCCTACCTGGTCAACCCGCACGACAAGGACGGCGTGAAGAAGGCGCTGCTGCGCGCGCTGCGGGCCGACCCCGCCGAGTCGGCCAAGGCCATGAAGGCGATGCGCCGGTACCTGCTCAAGCACGACCTGGACCACTGGGCGAACTCCTTCTTCGACGCCCTGGAGGCGCAGGCGTGACCACCGAGCTGGGGCTCCACCTGGAGGACGCGCTGGACGTGCTGGCCCTGCGGCGACCGCTGCTGCTGGCCAGCGACTACGACGGCGTGCTGTCCGCGCTGGCCGACGACCCGCAGGCCGCCGGCCCCGAGCCGTGGGCGGCGGACCTGCTGGCCCGCCTGGCCGGCGCGGAGGGTGTCACCGTCGCGCTGGTCAGCGGCCGCGGCGTCGCCGACCTGCGGGCCACCAGCGGCTTCACCGGCCCCTACCGGTGGGTGGGCAGCCACGGCGCCGAGTTCGACGGCGACCTGGACCCCGCGGTGCTGGCCGCGCGGGACCGGCTGGTCGCGGCTGTCGGACCGCTGGTGGAGCGCGTGCCCGGGGCGCGGCTGGAGGTCAAGCCGGCCGCCGTCGCCGTGCACGTGCGCACGGTGCCCGACCGGGACGCGGCCGGCGCGCTGCTGGCCGCCGCGGACGCGGCCGCCGAGCCCGAGGTCACCCGCAAGCCCGGCAAGGACGTCATGGAGCTGGCGCTCACCGCGGCCGACAAGGGCACCGCGCTGGTCCGGCTGCGCGACGAGCTGGGCGCCGACGCCGTCCTCTACCTGGGCGACGACGTCACCGACGAGGACGCCTTCACCGCCCTGGGCCGGGAGGACGTCACGGTCAAGGTCGGCGCCGGGACGACGGCCGCGCAGCACCGGGTCGCCGACCTGGACTCCGTGCGGGCCCTGCTGGAGCGGCTCGCGACTGCCCTGGCCGTCTGAGCCCGCAGCGTCTCCGAGCCCGCAGCGCTCTGAGCTCGCAGCAGCGCGTCACCTCGCCGTCACGGGGAGGCGGCAGACTGCGCGCGTGGCCAGGGACCTGCGCGTGTGCTTCGTCGGCGACTCCTTCACCGCCGGCACCGGGGACGAGACCGGGTCGGGCTGGGTGCGGCCGCTGGTCGCGGAGGCCCGGGCGAGCGGGACGGCGCTGACGGCCTACGAGCTGGGCGTCCGCCGGGAGACCTCGCTGGACGTGGCGCGCCGCTTCCACGCCGAGGTCGCCGCCCGGTTGCGCGACGGCGACGACGGGCGGGTGGTGCTGTCCTTCGGGGCCAACGACGTCTCGGCGCCCGCCGGTCGGCCGCGGGTGCCGCACGAGCGCACCCTCGCCGTCCTCACCGACCTGCTCGACGACGCCTGGGCCTCCGGCTGGGCCACCTTCGTGGTCGGCCCGCCGCCCTCGCTGGACCCGGCGCAGACCGCCCGCGCGATCGACCTGTCGCTGGGGATGGCGCAGGTGTGCGAGGAGTGCTCGGTGCCCTTCGTCGACGTCGCCGCCGGGCTCGCCGACGACGACACTTGGGCCTCTTCGGTCCGCGCCGGGGACGGCGTGCACCCGCTGGCCGCCGGCTACGCCCGCCTCGCCGACGTCGTTCGGGACCCGCTGCTGACCTGGCTGGACTGAGCCCGGGCCCGCTGTGCGGTGGTTGTGTAACCAAGGGACAGCGCCGATCGTGTGACGTGGGTCGCGCGCACCCCTAGCGTCCCGTGACGTGATCGCCGTCTCCCCAGCGTCGGGGGTGCACCTTCCGTGCAGCTGACCCGAAGAGGATTCCTCGCCGGAGCGCTCGCGCTGCCGGCCCTGTCCGCCCTGTCGGCCTGTGCCGGCACCGTCGTCTCACCCGGTGACCTGTCCCGCCTGCGCATGATGGTCCCGGCCAGCCCGGGCGGCGGGTGGGACACCACCGCCCGCACCCTGCAGCGGGTCGTCCAGCAGACCGGCGTCGCCCGCAACGTGCAGGTGTTCAACGTCGAGGGCGCCGGCGGCACCATCGGCCTGGGCCAGCTCGCCCGTGAGGACGACGACGCCCTGCTGATGATGATGGGCCTGGTCATGGTCGGGGCCATCGACACCAACGACTCGACCACCCGGCTCACCGACGTCACCCCGATCGCCCAGCTGATCGCCGAGACCGAGCTGATCGTCGTCCCGGCGGAGTCGCCGTACGAGACGCTCGAGGACTTCGTGCAGGGCTGGGCCGCGGACCCCCGCGGCACCCCGATCGCCGGCGGCTCGGCCGGTGGCACCGACCAGATCCTGGCTGGGCTGCTGGCCCAGGCGGTGGGCATCGACCCGATCGAGGTCAACTACATCGCCTACTCCGGCGGTGGGGAGTCCCTGGCGGCGCTGCTGGGCAACCAGGTCGCGGCCGGCATCTCCGGCACCGCCGACTACGGCCCGCAGGTGCAGTCCGGTGACCTGCGGGGCATCGCCGTGTCCACCGCGGAGCGGTCCAACCAGGTGCCCGACGTGCCCACGATCCTGGAGAGCGGCTACGACGTCGAGGTCACCAACTGGCGCGGCCTGATGGCCCGGCCGGGCATGAGCGACAGCGCCCGCGAGGACCTGATCGCGCTGGTCACCGAGGCCCACGACACCGACGAGTGGGCGGAGGCGCTGGACACCAACGGCTGGCTGGACACCTTCATGACCGGCGACGAGTACGGCGACTTCCTCGCCGAGGAGGAGACCCGCGTGCGCCAGGTCCTGACCGAGATCGGGTTGATCCAGTGAGCGCCAGCGAGATGGACCGTCCAGCAGAGCCAGTGAGCGCCAGCGAGATGGACCGTCCAGCAGGGCCATTGAGCACGAACGCGAGCGCGGGCACCGAGCCCCGCACCACCGCCCGCAACACCGGCGAGCTGGTGCTGGCCCTGCTGCTGGCCGCCCTGGGCGTCTACCTGCTGGTCGACGCCGGGGCGATCGCCGTCCCGGGGTCGACGAACACCCTGGGCCCGCGGTTCTTCCCCTACCTGGTGGGCGGGCTGACCGTGGCCACCGGTGCGCTGCTGGCCCTGCGGGTGCTCCGCGGTGACCGGGCGGCCTCCGACGACAGCGAGGACGTCGACCCCGACGCCCCGACCGACTGGCGCGCCGTCGCCGTCATCGCGGTGGCCTTCCTGGCCCACGCGCTGCTGATCAACGTCATCGGCTGGCCGCTGGCGGTGGCGCTGATGTTCGCCGCGGTCGCCTGGGCGCTGGGGGCGGTCGGCATCGTCCGGCCCTTCCTCATCGGCCTGGCCGTGGGCTGCATCGCCTGGGTCGTGTTCGTGAAGGCCCTCAACGTGGCGCTGCCCGGCGGCACGGTCCTCGAGTTCGTGACGAGTTGGTTCTGATGGGCTTCGACGCACTGCTGGGCGGGTTCGCCGACGCGATCACGCCGGTCAACCTGCTCTTCGCGCTGCTGGGCGTGGTCCTGGGCACGGCGGTCGGCGTGCTGCCGGGCATCGGCCCGGCGATGACCGTGGCGCTGCTGCTGCCGGCCACCTACGTGCTGGAGCCGACCGCGGCGCTGATCATGTTCGCCGGGATCTACTACGGCGGCATGTACGGCGGGTCGACGACGTCGATCCTGCTGAACACCCCCGGTGAGTCCAGCTCGATCATGACCGCGCTCGAGGGCAACAAGATGGCCAAGGCCGGGCGGGGCTCGGCAGCCCTGGCCACGGCCGCCATCGGCTCCTTCGTGGCCGGCACGATCGCCACCCTGCTGCTGGCGCTGGTGGCCCCGACCGTGGTCGACCTGGCCATCGGGATCACCGCGGCGGACTACTTCGCCCTCGCCGTCATCGCCTTCGTCGCCGTCGCCACGGTGCTGGGGTCCTCCCCGCTGCGCGGGCTGGCCTCGCTGTGCCTGGGGCTGTACCTGGGCCTGGTCGGCACCGACGTGATCACCGGCCAGGAGCGGTTCACCCTGGGCATCCCGCAGCTGTCCGACGGCATCGACGTCGTGGTGGTCGCGGTGGCGCTGTTCGCGGTGGGCGAGTCGCTGTTCGTGGCCAGCCGGCTGCGCAAGGGCGCCGTCCAGGTCATCGACCACAAGGGCAGCTGGATGACCAAGCAGGACTTCGCCCGGTCCTGGAAGCCCTGGCTGCGCGGGACGGCGTTCGGGTTCCCGTTCGGTGCGCTGCCCGCCGGTGGCGCCGAGATCCCGACGTTCCTGTCCTACGCGACCGAGCGCAAGCTCACCAAGCACCCCGAGGAGTTCGGCAAGGGCGCCATCGAGGGCGTCGCCGGGCCGGAGGCGGCCAACAACGCGGCCGCCGCGGGTGTGCTGGTGCCGCTGCTGACCCTGGGCCTGCCCACCTCGGCCACCGCGGCGATCATCCTGGCCGCGTTCCAGGGCTACGGCATCCAGCCCGGCCCGACGCTGCTGACCACCGAGGGCCCGCTGGTCTGGGCGCTGATCGCCTCGTTGTTCATCGGCAACGTCATGCTGCTGGTGCTGAACCTGCCGCTGGTCGGCGTGTGGGTGAAGCTGCTGAAGATCCCCAGGCCCTACCTGTACGCCGGCATCCTGGTCTTCGCCTCGCTGGGCTCCTTCGCGGTCAACGCCGACCCGCTGGACCTGGTCATCCTCATGGTGCTGGGCCTGCTCGGGTTCGTCATGCGGCGCTTCGGCTGGCCGGTCGCCCCGGCGGTCATCGGGCTGATCCTGGGCCCGATCGCGGAGAACAACCTGCGTCGCGCGCTGGCCATCAGCGACGGCGACCTGGGCGTGCTGGTCGACACCTGGTTCAGCCGCGTCGTGCTGCTGCTGGCGCTGCTCGCGCTGGTCGGGCCGTTCGTGCTGCGCCTGGTCAAGGGCCGGCGGGCCACGCCCGAGGAGGTCCAGGCCGACGGGCACCTGGAGCACCGTGACGAGCGCAGCGTCACGTCGGGCAAGGACCAGTGATGGGAGAGGATCAGGCCATGGCCGTCGTCGTCGTGGGGTACGTCCCCAATGCCCGCGGGCGCGCAGCGCTCGACCACGCTCTCGTCGAGGCCCGTCGCCGGGACGCGCTGCTCGTGGTGGTCAACAGCTCCCGCGGGGACGCCCTGGTGGACTCGGACTTCCTGCAGGGCCAGGCGCTGCTGGACCTGCACGAGGAGCTCACCGCCTCCGGGGTGCGCGCCGAGGTGCGCCAGCCGGTCCGCGGCCGGGACGTCTCCGAGGAGCTCACCGCGGTGGTCGAGGAGACCGGGGCCGAGCTGCTGGTCATCGGGCTGAAGAAGCGGTCGGCGGTCGGCAAGCTGCTCATGGGCTCGGCCGCGCAGCGCATCCTGCTCGACGTCGAGTGCCCCGTCCTCGGGGTCAAGTCCTCACCGACGGGCGCCTGAGCAGCACGGACGCAGCACCGACGCAGCACAGCACGATCAGAGGGGCCGGGCAGCAGACGCTGCCCGGCCCCTCTGCCGTGGGTGCGGGGCGGTCGCCGTGTCGACGTCCCGCGGACGGTGACCCGCCTCCCGGGCAGCAGTTCGGTGACGACGCAACGGAACGGCGCGATACCGGGACTGCTGGGGCCGAAGTGACGCGTGGTGCCGGAGACCACCGGCCGCCTGCCCGTCCTCAGGAGTCCCCCCGTGCCCGACACCGCTGTCCCCGCCCACGCCCGCCGGGGCCTCGCCCACCGCTCCCTGCGCACCAAGGCCGCCGTCCTGCTCGCCGTCGTCCTGGCCGCCGTCGGCGCCCTCGTGGGCACCCTGCTCGTCGGCAACGCGCGCATCTCGGAGGAGACCAGCCGCCTGGAGCAGCTGTCGACCGCGCAGACCCTGGTCCTGCAGCTCGACACCCGGGCCAGCGAGCTCAAGGTCGACGGCTACAAGGCCCTCGTCCGTGAGGACCCCGCCGCCCAGCAGGCCGACGTCGTCGACGACCAGGGGCAGGTGACCGACCTGCTCGCCCAGCTGGCCGAGGTCCCGCTCACCGGGGACAGCGCTGCCGCCGTCGCCGGCCTGACCGGCGCCTTCGAGACCTACGTGGCCGACATCGGCGCCTTCGTCGACGACGCCGTCGCCGACCAGGAGGGCACCCGCTCCCGCTGGGCCGACGTGCAGACCGCCAACGACGTCACCGACGACGCCGTCGGCACCGCCAAGGACGCGCTGGCCGCCGAGGTCGCCGCCGCCGGGGCGGCGCTGACCGCCACCACGGCGACCACCGGCTGGACCGCGGTCGCCGTCGCACTGGCCGGTCTGCTGGTGATCGGCTGGGTCGGCCGGACGACGCTGCTGTCCATCACCCGTCCCGTCGGGCGGGTGCACAAGGCCCTCGAGGCCCTCGCCGGGGGCGACCTCACGGTCAGCCCCGACGTCCGCTCCGACGACGAGATCGGCCGGATGGGTGCCGCCCTGGAGCGCGCCCAGTCCTCGCTGCGCACCCTGGTGGGCCAGGTGGCCGCCGCCGCCGACGCGGTCGCCGCCTCCGGCCAGCAGCTGTCGGGCTCCAGTGCCCAGATCGCCGTCTCCGCGGAGGCGACGTCCGTGCAGTCCGGGGTAGTGTCCGGTGCTGCCGACGAGGTCTCCCGCAACGTGGCCACCGTCGCCGCCGGCGCCGAGGAGATGAGCGCGTCGATCCGCGAGATCGCGCAGAGCGCCAACGAGGCGGTCCGGGTCGCCGGCACCGCCGTCACCGAGGCCGAGGCCACCAACGCCACCGTCGTCCGGCTGGGCGACAGCTCCAAGGAGATCGGGGACGTGGTCAAGGTGATCACGTCCATCGCGGAGCAGACCAACCTGCTGGCCCTCAACGCCACCATCGAGGCCGCCCGCGCCGGTGAGGCCGGCAAGGGCTTCGCCGTGGTCGCGAACGAGGTCAAGGAGCTGGCCCAGGAGACGGCCCGCGCCACCGAGGACATCGCCCGCCGGGTCGAGGCCATCCAGGGCGACACCGCCGCTGCGGTCCAGGCCATCGGCCGGATCTCGGTGACCATCGGGTCGATCAACGACTACCAGCTGACCATCGCCAGCGCGGTGGAGGAGCAGACGGCGACGACGAACGAGATGTCGCGCAGCGTGGCCGAGGCGGCCAGCGGCTCGACCGAGATCGCCGCCAACATCGTCGGGGTCAACTCCGCCGCCGGGGCCACCACCCAGGCGCTGGGGCAGACCCGGGTCGCCGTGGACGAGCTGTCCCGGATGGCGGACGACCTGCGCACCACCGTCGGCCGCTTCCGCTTCTGAGGGCGGGCGGGGCGGAGGGTGGGGGCGCAGCAGACCTGCGCCCCCACCCTCCGCTCAGGCGATCTGGAAGGAGCGCTTGGACAGGCCCATCATCCAGCCCTCGACGGTGGTGGTGACCGGCTGCTCGGGGTCCGCGGCAGCGCCCAGGGTGACGAACAGCGGGGTGAAGTGCTCCACCGTGGGGTGGGCGTAGGGCAGGCCCGGGGCCTGGGCCGCGTAGTCGGCCAGGCCCTCGACGTCCCCGCGGGCCAGGGCGTCGGCGGCCCAGGCGTCGAAGTCCGCGGACCAGGACGGCACGGTGCCGCTGGTGACGGACTCCCGGGTGAGGAACGGCAGGCCGTGGGTCATGAACCCCGAGCCGATGACCAGGGTGCCCTCCTCGCGGAGCTCGCGGACCCGGCGGCCCAGGTCCAGCAGCCGGTGCGGGTCGTGGGTGGGCAGGCTCATCTGCAGCACCGGGACGTCGCCCAGGGGGTACATGACCTTCAGCGGCACCCAGGCGCCGTGGTCCAGGCCGCGGGAGCGGTGCTCGTACACCGGCTCGGAGTCCGGCATGGCCGCGGCGACCCGGCGGGCCAGTGCTGAGGCGTCCGGTGTCCGGTACTCCATCTCGTGGTAGCGGCGGGCGAAGCCGCCGAAGTCGTAGACCAGCGGGGTGCCCGCGGCCGACCCGGACAGCGACAGCGGCGCCGACTCCCAGTGCGCGCTGATGATCAGCACGTCCTTGGGCTTGGGCATCGACAGCGCCCAGGTGTGCAGGTCGCGCATCCACGGGCCGTCGTCGAACAGCGGGGGCGCGCCGTGGCTGAGGTAGAGGCTCGGCAGGGCGTCGTCCCCGTCGGTCCAGGAGCGCTGCTCACGCGCGGCCGGCAGGGCGTCGACGAGGAAGTCGTCGAACGCCCCGGCGGGCACCTGCGGGTCGAAGATCGAGGTCACGGGTGCACCCTAGGCCGTTGTACTTGAGAAATCAACAAAACAGGTCCGGACTCAACTATTCCGACCCTGTGCCGACCTGAACTCCGGACGACCCTCCGGTGGGCAGTCCGGACGAGGGGTGTTCCACGTGGACCAGACGACGGGCCGACGACTGCGGACGGCGCGAGCCGCTGTCGCACTGCTGCTGCTGGGCGCCGTGCTGCTCACCGTCGGTCCGGCGCAGCGAGCCGTGCCGGTCGACAGCCCGGCGCTGGCCACGGTCAGTGACGCCGACCCGCTCCCGCCGTCGAACGTGCAGATCACGGTCGGGGACCGCCGGTTCACCACGATCAGCTGGACGGCGTCCAGCGAGCCGAACCGCAGCGGCTACCTGGTCCGGCTGGGGTCCACCTCCATCACCGTGAACGGCGCCGACGCCACCTCGACGGGGACCGTGGCCGCCCCGGCCTTCACCGGGCTGACCAACGGCACGGACTACACCGTCGAGGTGGTCACCCAGACCCGTTACGGGTTCCTGAACCTGGCGTCGGCCACCGGCACGGTCGCCACCACGGCCTCCGCGTACCCCCAGGACGGTCTCGCCCCCGCCGCACCGACCGGAGTCACCGCGGCACGCGGGGAGAACCGGGTCACCGTCTCCTGGGCGGCCAACACCGAGACCGACCTGGCCGGCTACCGCGTCCTGCGCGACGGCGTGGTCGTCAGCCCGACGGTCACCGGCCCCCGCACCTTCGTCGACACCGGCCTCGTCAACGACCGCGCGTACAGCTACACCGTGCAGGCCGTCGACGTGAGCCGGCAGTGGTCGGCGGTCTCGTCGCCCGCCGTGTCGGCGACCCCGACGGACCTGACAGCACCCGCGGCGCCCACCGGGCTGACCGCGGTCCGCGGCGACGGCCGGGTGACGCTGTCCTGGACGGCCGCCACCGAGCCCGACCTGGGCTCCTACCGGCTGCTGCGCAACGGGACCGAGGTCGCCACGGTGACCGGGACGACCACCACCGTGGACACCGGGCTAGTCAACGACACGACCTACACCTACACGCTGGTCGCGGTGGACACCCACGGCAACCGGTCGCCTGCGTCGGCCCCCGCGGTGTCCGCGACCCCGACCGACCTGACCCCGCCCGCGGTGCCCACCGGCCTGACCGCGGTCCGCGGCGACGGCCGGGTGACGCTGTCCTGGACGGCCGCCACCGAGCCCGACCTGGCCTCCTACCGGGTGCTGCGCGACGGCGTCGAGGTCGCCACCCGGACCACCCCGGCCTACGTGGACGGCGGGCTGACCAACGACACGGTCTACCGGTACGCCCTGGTGGCGGTGGACACCCACGGCAACCGCTCGGCGGCGTCCGCGCCCCCGGTGGCCGCGACGCCGACCGACCTGACCGCGCCGGCGGTGCCCACCGGGCTGACCGCCACCCGCGGGGACGGTCAGGTCGACCTGGCCTGGAGCGCGAACACCGAGCCCGACCTGGCCGGCTACCGGGTCCAGCGCGACGGTGTCCTGCTCACCACGGTCGCCGCGCCGGCGACCTCGCTGGCCGACGTCGGGCTGACCAACGACACCACGTACCGGTACACGATCACCGCGGTCGACACCCACGGCAACGCCTCGCCGGCCTCCGCGCCGGCCGTGTCCGCCACGCCCACCGACCTCACCCCGCCGGCCCCGCCGACCGGGCTGACCGCCGGGCGGGGGGACAGTCGGGTGACGTTGTCCTGGGCGGCCGCCACCGAGCCCGACCTGGCCTCCTACCGGGTGCTGCGCGACGGCGTCGAGGTCGCCACGGTCACCACCCCCGCCTTCGTCGACGCCGGGCTGACCAACGACACGACCCACCGGTACTCCCTGGTCGCCGTCGACACCCACGGCAACCGGTCCGCGGCGTCGGCCCCCGAGGTGCCGGCCACCCCGACGGACCTGACCGCGCCGGCAGTGCCCACCGGGCTGGTCGCCGTCCGCGGGGACGGCCGCGTCGACCTGGCCTGGGCGGCGAGCCCGGAGCCGGACCTGGCGTCCTACCGCCTCCACCGGGACGGCGTGGTGCTGGCCACGGTCCCGGCCGGCACCACGACGCTGGCCGACACCGGGCTGACCAACGACACCACGTACCGCTACGCCATCTCCGCGGTCGACAACCACGGCAACGTCTCCGCCACCTCCGACCCGGCGGTGCCGGCCACCCCGACCGACCTCACCGCGCCGGCCGCCCCGACCGGGCTGACCGCCACCCGTGGGGACGGCCGGGTCGACCTGACCTGGGCGGCGGCCACCGAGCCGGACCTGGCCTCCTACCGGGTGCTGCGCGACGGCGTCGAGGTCGCCACCGTCACCGCCCCGTCCCACGCCGACCCGGCGCTGACCAACGACACCGCGTACCGGTACACCGTCGTCGCCGTCGACACCCACGGGAACCGCTCGCCCGAGTCCGCCCCCGCCGACGCCACCCCGACGGACCTGACCGCGCCGCCGGCCCCGGTCGACGTCGTGGCGACCCCCGGGGAGCGGCGGGCGACCGTCAGCTGGGCGCCGCCCACCGCCGTGGACGTCGTCGAGCACCGGGTGCTGCGCGACGGCGTCGTCGTCGCCACCTCGCAGGGCACCTCGGTGCTGCTCACCGGCCTGGAGCCCACGGCGGTGACGTTCACCGTGGTCGCCGTCGACGGGCACGGCAACGTGTCCCCCGCGTCGGCCGCCGTCACCGTCACCCCCCACGACACCACCGCCCCCGCGGTGCCCGCCGGCGTCGCCGGGCGGGCCGGGGACGCCACGGCCACGGTGTCCTGGCAGCCGGTGGGCGACGCCGACCTCGCCTCCTACCGGGTGCTGCAGGACGGCGTCGTCGTCGCCACCGTGACCGGGACGACCGCCACCGTGAGCGGTCTGGTGAACGGCACCCCGTACCGGTTCACCGTGGTCGCGGTCGACGGCACCGGGAACGCCTCCGCGGAGTCCGTCGCGGTCACCGTCGTCCCGGTGGCCACCACCGTGCCGACGCTGGGCTCCGGGGAGACCGGCGGGCTGGCGGCGAGCCGGGACGGCCGGTTCGTCGTGGTCGGCACCCGGGCGCAGCTGGACCCCGCGGACACCAACTCCGCCTACGAGCTGTACCTGCTGGACCGCACCGCCGGGACGGCGACCCGCATCGCGCCGCTGCCGGCCACCGCCACCGGGGCCTCGGACCCGACCAACACCGCAGCCCCGGCGGTCAGCGACGACGGCCGCTACGTCGCCCTGGCCACCACCGCGGCGCTGGTCCCGGCCGACACCAACCGGCTCGCCGACGTCTACCGGCTCGACCTGCGCACCCGGACCTGGTCGCTGGTCAGCGTCCCGGTGGCCGGGACGGTGAGCCCCACCGTGGCCGGCACCGTGCTGCAGTCCGGCGCGTCGGTCGCGGCCACCAGCCCGACGGTGGCGATGAGCGCCGACGGCGACCTGGTCGTCTTCTACTCCGCCCGGGCCGACCTGGGACCCCGGGACACCAACGGCGCCGTCGACGTCTACGCCAAGCGGCCCTCCACCGGCGCCGTCACCCGGGTCTCGACGACGGTGACCGGCACCGACCTGCCGCGCACCGCGACCGGGCCCGCGCTGGCGCTGACCCCGGACGGGCGCACCGTGGTCTTCCCGGCGACCAGCTCCAGCGGCCCGCTGGTGCTCTACCGCAAGACGCTGAGCGGGCCCGGAGCCGGCGAGGCGGTCGTCGTCTCCACCGTGGTCGCGGCCGGGCGGACGACGGAGGTCGCGGTCTACCGGGACGCCGGTGACGTCGCGGTCTCCGACGACGGCCGGTACGTGGTCCTGGTGACGGCGGCCAAGCCGGCCGCGCCGGGGACCAGCTGGTCGACGGGGCTGGCGTACCGCAAGGACACCGTCACCGGGGCGCTGGACCCGCTGGGCACCGGGCAGACCGGCAGCTGGGAGCACCAGGTCGGGCTGGACCCCACCGGCCGGTACGCGTTCTTCTCCACGACCGCGCCGCTCGGTGCCGCCGACACCAACGGGCACACCGACGTGGCCCGGCGGGACCTGGACACCGGTGCGCTCACCCTGGTGACCGCCGACGCCGCCGGGCGGCCGACCACCGGTCCGACCGGCGCGGTGACGACGGCCGAGTACGGCCGGGTGCTGCCGGTGACCGGTGACCTGGTGCTGCTGACGACGTCCCAGGCGCTGCTGCCCAGCGACGGCAACCGGCTGCGCGACCTCTACGCCAAGGACCTCGGCAGCGGGGTGGTGCTGTCGCCGGTCCGCTGAGCGCGGGTCGGCGTGACCAGCCAGACCGCCTGGTACGGGGTGAGCTGGACGGCACCGTCGGAGACCCGGGGCCGCTCACCGGTCAGGTGGTCCACGACGGTGGCGGGGTCCAGTCCCAGGTCGGTCAGCACGTCGAGCGGCACGTGCCGCGGCTCGGGCGCGGCGTTGTAGGCGCCGAGCACGGCACCGAGCGGGTGCCGGCGGGCGACCAGCAGCACCGCCGGGTCCCGCGGGTCGAGCACCTGGGCGGGGAACGCGGCGTGCAGCTGGGGCAGCGTCGCCCGGGCCCGGGTCAGGGCGGCGATCCCGGCGACGATCGCCGGGGAGTCCGGGGCGGGGGTGCCGTCGGGGGTCCAGGTCAGCCGGGGCCGGTGGGCCCACCGGTTGTCCTCGGCGTGGCCGGCCTCCTCGGCCCAGTGCGGGTCGTCCAGCAGGCCCAGCTCGTCCCCGGACCACAGCACCGGGACGCCGCCGAACCCGAACACCACCGCGTGCGCCAGCAGCACCCGGGCCACGGCGTTCGGGTCCCAGGCGCCCAGGCCGGCCAGGGAGGCGGCGGTGCCGGAGATCCGCCGGTCGCCGGTGGCCTCGTTCTCCCCGAAGACCAGACCGCGGGCCCAGGAGCCGGGGAACTGCCCGGAGTACCAGTCGGAGAGGAAGGCCCGGTGCGCCGGGCCGGACAGCCCGACGGCGGCCGCGTCGCCGTCGTCGACCGCCCAGCCGATGTCGTCGTGGCAGCGCACGTAGGTGGTCCAGGCCGTCGTGGACGGCGGGACCGGCAGCGCCTGCAGCGCCCGGGAGGCGAGCACCGCGTCACGGGAGGCCAGCATCGACCACACCTGGACCATGAGCCCGTTGTGGTAGGCCAGGTCGCTGACCTTCCCCCAGTGCTCGCCGGTGCCCAGGTAGGCGACCAGGTCCCGCGGGCCGACGATCGCCTCGGCCTTGAACAGCAGCGCCGGGCAGGCGATCCGGGCCACCGTGCGCAGCGCCTGGGTGAGCGCGTGCACCTCGGGCTGGTTCTGGCAGTCGGTGCCCAGCCGCTTCCAGGTGAAGGCGATCGCGTCCAGCCGGAGCACCTCGACGCCGTGGTTGGCCAGGTCCAGGACCACGTCGGCGTAGGCGCAGAAGACGTCGGGGTTGGCCCAGTCGACGTCCCACTGGTAGCTGTTGAACGTCGTCCACACCCAGCCGTCGAGCTCGGCGTCGAAGGTGAAGCTGCCCGGTGCGAGGTCCGGGAAGACCTCGGGCAGCGTGGCCTCGTGGGCGTCGGGCAGGGTCCGGTCGGGGAAGACGTGGAAGAAGGCGCGCGCGGCCGGGTCGCCGGCCCGGGCCGCCCGGGCCCAGGCGTGCTCGCGGGCCACGTGGTTGAGCACCAGGTCCAGGCACAGGCTGATCCCGCGGCCGCGCAGCTCCCGGGTCAGCGCCCGCAGGTCGGCCGTCGTGCCCAGGTCGGGGCGGACGGCGCCGAAGTCGGCGACGGCGTACCCGCCGTCGTTGGGCGGTGGGCCGGGGGTGAGCACCGGCATGAGGTGCAGGTAGCCGACGCCGAGGTCCTGCAGGTACCCGGCCCGCGCGGCGACGGCGGCCAGGTCTCCGGCGAACCGGTCGGCGTAGGCGGCGTAGCCCACCAGCCCGGGCCGCTGGAACCAGTCCGGGGCCAGGGTGCGGCGCAGGTCCAGGGCGTGCAGCTCCTCGTCCCGCTCGGCGAAGGCCGCGGCGGCGGCGGCCAGCAGCCGGTCGGCGACGGCCTGCGGGTCGGGGTAGAGCGGGGTGAGCCCGGCCAGCAGGTCGGGGAGCCACCGGTCGACGCGGGCCCGGAAGAGCTCCTGCCGGTGCGCGGGCAGGGTGGCGAGGACGTCGTCGACCGGGGGCACGGCAGCAGCATCGCAGCCGGTGGCGGGGTCAGCGCTCGGTGGACCACCGTCGGGCCGACAGGTCCTCGATCATGGTCACCAGCTGCTCGCGCAGCCCGGGGAGGTCGGCGACGGCGTCGCCCAGCACCCGCTCGGCAGCGGCGTCGGAACCCGCCTCGGCCAGGGCCGTCCGTCCGCCGTCGGTGACGGAGACCTCGACGCGCCGGCGGTCGGTGGTCGAGCGGGCCCGGCTGACGTGCCCGTGCCGCTCCAGTCGCTCCAGCACCCGGCTCATGGTCTGGTCCTCGACCTGCATGGCCTGGGCCAGCTCGCGTTGGGACCTGGGTCCCGACCCGAGCATCCAGAGCACGGCGAACGAGGCGTGGTTCAGACCCCATCCGGCCAGGTGGGAGTCCCAGGCGTGTTCGGCCAGCCGGGCGGCCGTGGACAGCAGCCGCCCGGTCGCCCAGGTCCGGGGGTCGTTGCCCACCGGTTGTTCGTCCACGTGACACCCCGATCCGGTGACGATTGCTCAGCTTGCTGAACATACCTGCTAGGTTTCCTCAGCAGGCTGACCATCTTGCGCCGCCCCCCGCCCGACCGCGAGCCAGGAGCCCCCATGGCCGGCACCACCCCCACCCGCTCCCACCGCCGGCTGCGCTGGCTGCTGCCCGCGGTGCTGCTGCTCGCCTGGCTGGCGCTGTCCGCCGTCGCCGGGCCGTACAGCGGCAAGCTGGCAGAGGTCCAGTCCAACTCCCAGAGCGACTTCCTGCCCTCCGAGGCGGAGTCCCAGCGGGTCGCCGAGCTGTCCGCGGGGTTCAGCGACAGCGAGGCCTTCCCGGCCTTCGTGCTGCTGGAGTCCGACACCCCGCTGACCCCGGCCCAGCTGACCGACTTCGCCGACTTCGCGGCGTCGGTCCCCGACATCGAGGTGCCGGTGGCCGGGGCACCGGCCGAGCGGGTCGGGGAGTTCCTGCTGCCCGGGGACATCCCCGTCGTGCCCAGCGAGGACGGCCTGGCCGTGCTCGCGCTGCTCACCTTCGACACCGATCAGGTGTTCGAGACCCTCGCCGACGGCCAGAACCCGGTCGTCGCCGCCGTCGAGCAGCTCCGCACGGTCGTCCCCGACCTGGGCGGTGAGGTCTTCCTGGCCGGGCCGGCCGCCACCACCGCCGATCTCGTCTCCGCCTTCGGCGGCATCGACGGCACGCTGCTGCTGGTCGCCGGGATCGCCGTGCTGGTCATCCTGCTGGTCGTCTACCGCTCCCCCGTGCTGCCGTTCTTCGTGCTGCTGACCGCCGGGTTCGCCCTCACCACCGCCAGCCTGGTCGTCTACCTGCTCGCCGACGCCGACGTCGTCACCCTGGACGGGCAGGGCCAGGGCATCCTGTCGATCCTGGTCGTCGGCGCCGCGACGGACTACTCGCTGCTGCTGGTCGCCCGCTACCGCGAGGAACTGCGTCGCCACGACGACCGCTACACCGCGATGCGCCGGGCCTGGCGGCAGACGCTGGAGCCCGTCACGGCCAGCGCCGCCACGGTCGTGCTGGGGCTGCTGTGCCTGCTGCTGGCCGACATCGGCCCGACCCGTGGGCTGGGCCCGGTCACCGCCGTCGGCATCGTCTCCGCGGTCCTCGCCGCCCTGACGTTCCTGCCCGCGCTGCTGGTGCTGCCCGGCCGGACCTCGCCCGGGCAGCACGGTCGCTGGGTCTTCTGGCCCGGCATCCCGCAGGTCGGCTCGACGGGCCCCGAGGTCTCCGGCGTCTGGGCGCGGGTGGCCCGGCTGGTCGGCCGCCGGCCGGTCGCGGTCGGCGTGCTCAGCACCCTGGCCCTCGTCGTCCTCGCCGCGTTCGCACCGACCCTGGACACCCAGGGCGTCTCGCAGACCGACACCTTCCTGGACCGGGTCGAGTCCGTCGTGGGCGGGGAGGCCCTGGCCCGGCACTTCCCGGCCGGCTCCGGCTCCCCGACGCTGGTGATGGCGCCGGAGGACGAGCTGTCCGCCGTCACCACCGTGGTGCAGGACGCCGACGGCGTCTCCTCCCTCGTCCCGACCCTCGACGGGTCCGGGCAGCCGCGGGTGTCCGAGGGCATGGTGCAGCTGCAGGTCACGCTGGAGGACGCCGCGGACTCCCCCGCCGCCGAGGACGCCGTCGCCGCGCTGCGCACCGACCTCGACGGGGTCGACCGCGACGTGCTCGTCGGCGGGACCACCGCCCAGGCCCTCGACATCCGGGAGTACTCCACGGCCGACCGGGACCGGATCATCCCGGTGATCCTGCTGATGATCTTCGTGGTGCTCGCCGTGCTGCTGCGCTCGCTGCTGGCCCCGCTGCTGCTGGTGGTGGCCAACGTGCTGTCCTTCGCGGCCACCCTGGGAGCGGCCTCGCTGGTCTTCGACCACGTGCTGGACCTGCCCGGCGGCGACCCGACGGTGCCGCTGTACGCGTTCGTCTTCCTGGTCGCGCTGGGGATCGACTACTCGATCTTCCTGATGACCCGGGTGCGCGAGGAGTCGCTGCTGCAGGGCACCCGGCCCGGCGTGCTGCACGGCCTGGCGGTGACCGGCGGGGTGATCACCAGCGCCGGCATCGTGCTGGCCGCGACGTTCGCCGCGCTGGGCGTGCTGCCGATCCTCTTCCTGCTCCAGATCGCGTTCCTGGTCGCCTTCGGCGTCCTGCTGGACACCTTCGTCGTCCGCAGCCTGCTGGTGCCCGCGCTGGTGTACCTGACCGGCAAGAGGGTCTGGTGGCCGCACCCGGTGTCCCGCCGCGAGGAGCCCGCTCCCGCCGAGGGCGACGTCCTGCTCCCCACCGGGACCTCCACCCGATGATCGACCCGGCGCGGACCCTCAGCCCTCGGAGCGCCAGCGGTACTCCAGCTCCGGGCGGCCGGTCCCGCCGTACCGGGGCGTGCGGACGACGAGGCCGGCCTCGGCCAGGTGCTCCAGGTAGCGGCGCGCGGTGATCCTCGAGGCGCCGATCTGGGCGCCGGTCTCGGCCGCGGACAGCCCGTCCCCGGTCCGCACCGCGGCGACGACGGCGTCCAGGGTCTCCCGGCCCATGCCCTTGGGCAGCGGGGCCGGCCGGGTCGGGCGGGCGGCCTCCAGCACCCGGTCGACGGCGTCCTGCCCGGCGATGTCGCCGTCGGCGCGCAGCTGGGCGCGGTAGTCGGCGTAGGCGGTCAGCCGGTCCCGGAGCGCGGCGTAGGTGAAGGGCTTGAGCAGGTAGCCGACGACGCCCTGGGCGGCGGCAGCGCGCACCGTGGACAGCTCGCGCGCCGAGGTCACGGCCAGCACGTCGACGTCCCGGCCGGCAGCGCGCAGCCGGCGGACCAGCTCGATGCCGTGCGTGTCGGGCAGGTTCATGTCCAGCATCACCAGGTCCACCGGCAGCCGGCCCAGCGCGTCCCAGGCCGCCGCCCCGGTCCCGGCGACGGCGACGGCGACGAAGCCCGCGGTCCGGTCGACGTAGGCCCGGTGCGCATCGGCGGCGACCGGTTCGTCCTCCACCACCAGCACCCGCAGGTCGCTCACGACGTCACCCCCGCGGTGCTGCGCAGCGGCAGCGACACCCGGAACTCCGCGCCCGGCCCGGGCCGGACCGACACGGTCCCCCCGTTGCGCCGCACGGCCTGCGCGACCAGCGCCAGGCCCAGGCCGCGGCCGTTCCCGCGCGGGCCGTCGGCCTTGGTGGACCAGCCGCGCTGGAACACCTGCTCGGGGTCGGGGACGCCGGGGCCGGTGTCCTCCACCCGCAGCTCCAGCATCCCGTCCTCCTCCCACAGTGACAGCTGCACCTCCCGGGGGGCGTCCCCGGCCAGGGCGGCGTCGATGGCGTTGTCCAGCAGGTTGCCCACGATGGTCACCAGGTCCCCGCCGGGGATGCCGGTGCTGCCCACCGAGGTGGCCGGGTCGATCTCCATCGCCACCCCGCGCTCGTGGGCGGTGGCCGCCTTGCCCAGCAGCAGCGCGGCCAGCACCGGCTCCTCGACCGCGCCGACCACCCGGTCGGTGAGCCGCTGGGCCAGCGCCAGCTCGGCGGTGGCGAACTCGACGGCCTCGGCGCTGCGGCCCAGCTCCACCAGCGACACCGTGGTGTGCAGCCGGTTGGCCGCCTCGTGCGCCTGGGCGCGCAGCGACTCGGCGAAGGCCCGCACGCTGTCCAGCTCCCCGGTCAGCGCCTGCAGGTCGGTGTGGTCCCGCAGCGTGACGACGGCGCCCACCGAGCGGCCCTTCGGCGTCGCCGGCGCCTGGTTGACCACCAGCACCCGGGAGCCGCTGACGTGCACCTCGTCGACCGCCAGCCGCTGCTGGGACAGCGTGGCGGCCAGCTCCGGGGACAGCCCCAGCTCGCTGACGTGCCGGCCGGTGACGTCGCCGTCCAGGTCCAGCAGCCGGCGGGCCTCGTCGTTGACCAGCTGCACGGTCCGGTCGCCGTCCAGCAGCAGCAGGCCCTCGCGGACGGCGTGCAGCACCGCGTCGTAGTACTCGAGCATCCGGGCCAGCGGGGCTGCGCCGAGGCCGTGGGTCTGCCGCCGGAGCCGGCGGCTGATCAGCCAGCTGCCCAGCGCGCCGACGGCCAGCACCGCGCCGGCCACGCCCAGCAGCTCGGGCAGGGCGGCGGTGACGTCGTCCCCGATGGCGGTCAGGACGATGCCCACGCTGACCAGCGCGACGACGTCGGTCGTGCTGCCCACCCGGAACACCGGCGCCACGGCACGGACCGAGGGGCCCAGCGTGCCGGCGTAGGTCTCGGTGAAGGTGTCCCCCGCCAGGGCGTCGTCGATGGTGCCGACGAACGGCTTGCCGATCTGCGCCGGGTCGGGGTGGGTGAACCGGGTGCGGTCGGGGGCCATCACGGTGATGAAGGAGGTGTCGGTGTCGGCGCGGACCTGCTCCACGTAGGGCTGCAGCACGAACGTCGGGTCCTCGGTGAGCACCGTCTCCCGGACCAGCGGGGAGTCCGCCAGGGTCTCGGCGATGCTGCGGGCCTGGTTGGTGGCCCGGTCCTCCACGGCGGTGCGGGCGTCCAGGACGGCGACCCAGCCCAGCGCGACGACGACGACCACCAGCACCAGGGCCTGCAGCCCCAGCAGCTGCCGGGCCAGGCTGCGACGGTCCGAGCGCGCGCCACGGCCCGGGCGGCCGACGGGGCCGCGGGCGAGGACGGCGGGGATGCGCACGGTGCGAGTGTGCCGCGTCCGCGCTGCCCAGCGGCCCGTCCGGCGCCACCGGTCGTGCACGCAATGAACGCAAGGGTGACCGCCATCACGCGACCGGTCATGGTCTACCCGTCGCCGGTCCCCGGCGACCGCACTCCAGGCCGGCCCGATCCACCGATCGCCCGCCACCGACTCCACAGGAGCAGTCCATGGCACAGCGCAGCGCCCCCCTCGACGGGGCACCGAAGGTCAAGCGCGACAAGACGCACTGGCTCTACATCGCGGTGATCATCGCCGTGGTCGCCGGCATCGTCGTCGGGCTGGTCTTCCCGGAGTTCGGCGTCGAGCTCAAGTGGCTGGGCACCGCGTTCGTCGGCCTGATCAAGATGATCATCGCGCCGGTCATCTTCTGCACGATCGTGCTGGGCATCGGCGCCATCCGGCAGGCGGCGCAGGTCGGCCGGATCGGCGGCCTGGCGCTGGGCTACTTCATCGCGATGTCGACCGTGGCCCTGGCCATCGGCCTGGTCGTGGGCAACATCCTGCACCCGGGTGAGGGCCTGCAGCTGACCGACGAGGTCCGCGGTGCCGGCCAGGAGCTCGTGGACACCAGCGCCGAGGGCGCACCCGAGGGCACCACCGGCTTCATCCTCTCCCTCATCCCGACCACGCTGCTGTCCTCGCTGACTGCGGGCTCGGTGCTGCAGGCGCTGCTGGTCGCGTTGCTCGTCGGCTTCGCCCTGCAGGCCATGGGCCGCGCCGGCGCCCCGATCCTCACCGGCATCGGGCACATCCAGAAGCTGGTCTTCCGCATCCTGGCGATGATCATGTGGGTCGCCCCGATCGGTGCCTTCGGTGCCATCGCCGCGGTCGTCGGCGCCACCGGCATCGACGCGCTGAAGAGCCTGGGCATCCTGATGCTGGGCTTCTACGCCACCTGCGCGGTCTTCGTGTTCGTCTTCCTCGGCGCGATCCTGCGGATGGTCGTCGGGATCAACGTCTTCACGTTCCTGAAGTACCTGGGCCGCGAGTACCTGCTGATCGTCTCCTCGTCGTCCTCGGAGACCGCGCTGCCCCGGCTCATCGCCAAGATGGAGCACATCGGCGTCAGCAAGCCCGTCGCCGGCATCGTCGTCCCGACCGGGTACTCCTTCAACCTCGACGGCACCGCCATCTACCTGACGATGGCCTCGCTGTTCATCGCCGAGGCCCTCGGCGACCCGCTGAGCCTGGCCGAGCAGATCAGCCTGCTGGTCTTCATGATCATCGCCTCGAAGGGTGCGGCCGGGGTCTCCGGCGCCGGCCTGGCCACGCTGGCCGGTGGCCTCTCTTCGCACCGCCCCGAGCTGCTGGACGGCGTCGGCCTGATCGTCGGCATCGACCGGTTCATGTCCGAGGCTCGCGCGGTCACCAACTTCTCCGGCAACGCGATCGCCTGCATGCTGGTCGCCACCTGGACCAAGGAGCTGGACCGGGAGCAGATGTCGGCCGTGCTGGCCGGCGACCGCCCCTTCGACGAGACCACGATGCTCGACGACGACCACGGCCCCTCGACCACCGAGGGCGACCCGGTCGACGCCGCCCCGGCCAGCGGCACCAACGCCGGCCCCGGCCAGCGCGACGCCGGATACGCCGAGCGGTCCCTCGCCAAGGACTCGCTGACCTGATCCGCACCCCCTGACGCCGACGCCCGCGCCCCCACGAGGGGACGCGGGCGTCGTGCTGTCCGGGTTCAGCGGGTGACGGCCGCCCGGACGGTGTCGGTGATCGCGGTGACGCCCTGTGGGGACCACAGCATCGAGAAGTGGTCGGTGTCGGGCACCTCGACCGCGGTGATCCCGGCCGGCTCCAGGCCGAGGCCGGCGAGCCGGACCTCGTCGTAGAGCCCAGGGGTCTCACCGAGCAGGCCACGGGTCGCCCACAGCAGGGTCGCCGGCACCGGCAGGGAGGCGCTGGCCTCGCGCACCATCTCGTCCAGCAGCACCTCGCCGCCGTCCACCCGCACGGCCCGGTCGACGACGGCGCTGCGCAGCCCGTCGCCGCTGGGCACCAGGTCCCGCTGCACGTAGGCGTCCACCGCCGGGTCCTCCAGCCACGGCCCGACCGCCGGGTGCTGTGCCCACCAGGCGCGGGCGTCGTCGAGGTCGGCGAAACGGAGGTCCAGGCGTTCCAGGGAGGGCCCGAGGACGGCGGCCAGCATCGCGTCGACGTCACCGGCCGGCGGGACGGCGAGCTGCAGCCCGCCGTCGACCAGCACCAGCCCGTGGACCAGGTCGCGGGCCGGGCCGGCGGCGGCCAGGGCGGCCACGAACCCGCCCATCGAGTGCCCGACCAGCACCGCCGCGTTCGCCCCGCCCTCCCGGTCGGCGCCGTACGCCTCGAGCACCGCGGTGACGTCGTCGGCGTGCGCCTGCAGGCCGTAGACGCCGGGGACCTCGGCGCTGCCGCCGCGCCCGCGCAGGTCCACGGCGACCACCTCGTGCTCGCCGGCCAGGGCGGCGCCGACGGCGGTCCAGGCCGCGGCGTTGGCGGTGATGCCGTGCACCAGCACGACCAGGGGCGCCGAGGGCGCGTCGGCCGCCCAGTACAACGCAGCCAGCTCACCACCCTCGACCGGGACGCGGATCTCCTCGGGGGCGACGGGTTCGATCATGGGCTCCCCCTGCCCACCCCGTTCCACGTGGAACCGGCCTCAGGCCATCTCGATGGCGAAGGCCACCAGGAAGCCCAGTGCGGTGATCAGCCCGGTCCAGGTCCGGGTCTCGGCGAACGCCTCCGGGATCATCGTGTCCGCGATCATGGTCAGGATCGCGCCCGCGGCGACCGCGGTGATCACCGCGATCACCTCGGGCGGGGCGCTGCCCAGTGCCAGGTACCCGACCAGCGACGACAGCCCGGACAGCACCGCGATGCCGGACCAGACGCCGAAGACGTAGCGGGCCGAGCGTCCGCTGCGCTTCATCCCGGCCGCGCTGGACAGTCCCTCGGGCACGTTGGAGATGAACACCGCGGCCAGCACCGGCAGGCTCACCGCCCCGCCGGACAGCAGTCCGACGCCCAGCACGACCGACTCCGGGACGCCGTCCAGCAGGGCACCGACGGCGATCGCCGCCCCGCTGCCGGACTGCTCGTCCTCGCTGGGTTGCTGCCCGCCCGAGCGCTTGCGGTGCCGGGCGCCCCGCCGGGCCAGCAGGGCGTTGGCGCCCAGGTAGACCACCGCACCGCCGAGGAACCCGACGGCCGTGGCCGGCAGTCCGCCGGTCTCGGCCGCCTCGGCCATCAGGTCGAAGGCCACCGCGGAGATCAGCACCCCCGAGCCGAACGCCATCACCGAGGCGACGACGACCTGCGGCACCCGCAGGGACCAGGCGACCAGTGCGCCCAGCACCAGCGCGCCGCCACCGAGCAGGCCCCAGAGCCCGGCCTCCAACCACGTGGGCACCGCCCACCTCCCGTCGTCGGGGACGGCGGTGCCCACCGGCGCAGGGCCCAACCGGTCGGCAGGGCTCTGCCGGTCAGCGGGGCTCAGCCGGTCAGGAGGGCCAGGCGCTTGGTGATCGCGGCGACCCGGTTCCGGGGTCCGACCAGGCTCACCGCCCGGCAGGCCAGCCCGGCACCGGGCGTGGTCGCCAGCTCGGCGAGGTAGCCGTCGTAGACCCGGTGGGTCTGTGCGGTCCGGGGCATGTCCACGACCAGGACACCGACCGACCCCACCGCCTTCTCCCGGACGGCGGCCAGCTCCTCGGCGGTCGCGGTCAGCACCGAGCAGCCGGCCCACGGCAGGCCCGGGTGGTGCACCCCGTCGGCGTCCGGGCCGCCGTGGGCCAGCAGGTGGTCCACCGCCGCCCCGGTCGCGGCCGCCACGCAGGCGACGGCGTTCACCAGCTCACCGGCGGGCACCGCGGCGTCGACGACCACCACCCACTTCAGCCGGGCGTTGCGGGTCGGCTCGGCGGTGACCACCTCGTCGGGCAGGAAGCCGATGTCGTTCGCTGTCATGAGGCCACGCTAGGCAGATCGACGCCCTGCGTGGGCGCCTGCCGTACGTCGTTCGGCTGGAGCCGCCAGGATGGACGCGTGGACGAACTCGATGCGGCGATCCTGCGGGAACTGCAGTCCGATGCCCGGCGGACCAACCGGGACGTGGCGGCCGCCGTCGGGGTCGCGCCGTCCACCGCGCTGGAACGCACCCGGGCGCTGCGCGACCGCGGGGTGATCCGGGGCGCCACCCTCGACGTCGACCTCGCCGCCGTCGGCCGCCCGGTGCAGGCGCTCATCGCCATCCGGGTGCGGCCGCCGTCCCGCCGGGCGATCGAGGCCTTCCGGGACTGGGCGCAGGCCCAGCCCGAGACCATCGGGCTCTTCGTCGTCTCCGGGGCGGAGGACTTCCTGGTGCACGTGGCGCTGGCCGACAACCAGGCGCTGTACGCCTTCGTCGTCGACCGGCTCACCCAGCGGCCCGAGGTGGGCGACGTGCGCACCAGCGTCGTCTACGAGCACCTGCGCCGGCCGCCGCGGATCACCGCGACCGACGACTGACGCTCAGCCGAACGCGGCCTCGAACAGCGCCCGCAGCTCCGGGCTGTCCACCCCGCTGCCCCCGCAGGAGCCGATCGTGCCGCCGTCGGCGGTGAGCAGGTACGTCGTGCCCTGCTGCAGCTCCAGCGGGGCGCCGTCCACCACGTCGCCGGCGTCGCCCTGCACCACCTCGACGGTGTCGGCGACGTCGCCGGCGAAGCGCTCCGTCGTCTCCAGGGTCACGGTGCCGCCCGCGATGCCGGTGACCCGGGCGGCGAAGGCGACGTCGCTGCGGGCCAGCGTCTCGGGGGTGAGGGCGGCGCAACTGGCTGCCGGGCCGCCGCCGGGCTGGGCGGTCAGCACGGTCGGGTCCCCGCCGGCGGTCAGCCAGAGCGCTCCCCCGCCGACGGCGACGACGGCCGCGGCGGCACCGGCCAGCAGCAGTGCGCGCGGACGGCGGTGGGTGTCGGGGGTGCTGCTGGTCGGGGCGGTGCTGGTCACGGTGTCCTCCAGGAGCTGGTCCAGCCGGTCGGGCCGGAGTGCGGGCAGGTCGGGGAGGGGGTCGGCGGCGCGCAGTCGCCGGTCCAGGTCGTCGTCGGTCATCGGGTCCCCTCTCCTCGCAGTCCTGTGTCCGGCCGGGCCGCCGCTCTTCCCAGTTCCTCGCGCAGCCGCCCGCGGGCCCGGTGCAGCCGGATGGCGACCGCGTTCGTCGTGATGCCCAGCAGCTGGGCCAGCTGGGCGGTGGTCAGCTCGTCCCAGGTGGCCAGCCGGAGCAGCTCGGCGTCGGCGGGGCGCAGCCGGTCCAGGGCCGCGCGCACCACGGCGGCGTCGTCCAGCCGGCCGGCGACCGGCTCCGTGGGGTCGGGGACCGACGTCGGCTCGCTCCCGCCGAACCGCAGCGCCAGCCGGCCCTGTCGACGCCGCCCGCGCTCGGCGTTGGCCAGCTGCAGCCGGGCGATGCCGATCGCCCACGGCACCGGGTCGGCCGGGACGTCGTCCAGTCGCCGCCAGAGCACCAGCAACGTCTCGCCGAGCACGTCGTCGGCGGTGGCCGGGTCGGTGCGGCGGTGCAGGTGTCGGCGGACGGGCTCGACCACGGCGCGCACGACGCGCTCGAGGTCGGCCCGCCGCTGGTCCGGTGCGGTCCTCACGGGGTGCTCTGTCCGGGACCGCCGCCGGTCTTTCAGTCCGGGTGACGGAGCAGGTAGCGGCCGAAGTGCGGCACGGTGAAGGCGATCTGGCCGCGCTCGGCGCTGTAGACCAGGCCCTTCTTGATCAGCGCGTCCCGGGCCGGGGACAGCGAGGCGGGCTTGCGGCCCAGGGACACGGCCACGTCGGAGGTGCCGACGGCGGCCCCGCCCGGCCCGCCCAGGTCGGCCATGGCGTGCATGTACTCCCGCTCGGCGGGGGTGGCCCGGTCGTAGCGGGAGCCGAAGAAGCCCACTGCCAGCTCGGCCTCGGCGGCCGGGGCGGCCATCGCGACGTCGGCGGCGGTGATCGGGCTGGTGGCGGCGACGTCCCAGGTGACCTTGCCGTAGGCCTGCACGAAGTAGGGGTAGCCGTCCGCGGCGGCGTAGAGGGCGTCCAGGGCGTCGGCCTCGAAGACGACGTCCTCCCGCTCGGCCGGCCCGACCAGCGCCCGGTCGGCGGCGGCCCGGTCCAGCCGGTCGATGCGCAGGTAGCGGAAGAGCCGCTCGGAGTAGGACTTGGACGCCGACAGCACCGCGGGCAGGTGCGGCAGCCCGGCCCCGACGACGATCAGCGGGGCGCCCTGCTGGGACAGCTCGTGGCAGGCCGCGCAGATGGCGCTGACGTCGTCGGCCTGCACGTCCTGCATCTCGTCGATGAACAGCGCGATGCCGCTGCCCACGTCGGCGGCCACCCCGGCGGCGTCGGAGAGCAGCTCGACCAGGTCGATCTCCATGTCCCCGCTGTCGGCCCTCCCGGTCGCGGCCGGGACGTCGATGCCCGGCTGCCAGCGGTCCCGCACCTTCGCGTCCGGCGCCTGGCGCTGGGCGAAGGCCTTCACCACGCCGAGCACCTCCTGCACCGACTCCTGGTCCCCGTGCCGGGGGCCCAGCTCGCGCAGCGCCATGTGCAGCGCGCTGGACACCGGCCGGCGCAGCGACTGGTCGGGCCGGGCCTCGATCTTCCCGGTGCCCCAGCCGCGGGCGATCGCCGCCGAGCGCAGCTGGTTGAGCAGCACCGTCTTGCCCACGCCGCGGAGCCCGGTCAGCACCAGCGAGCGCTCGGGCCGGCCGTGCGCGATGCGCTCCAGCACGACGTCGAAGGCGGACAGCTCGGTGTCGCGGCCGGCCAGCTCGGGCGGCCGCTGACCGGCGCCGGGGGCGTACGGGTTCCGCACGGGGTCCATGTGTCGCACCGTATTCCGCTCTCTAGTCCCCGACGTAGAAGCTGGTAGAAGCGACTAGCGCGTGTCGCGGTGGGCAATCCCCCGGGGTGACCCGCGAACGCTTCGACGGCTGGATCCTCGGCACCGGGACGACGTCGGGCACCCGGCTCGTGCTGGGCCACTGGCCGCGCTCCCCGCTGGGCGCGGTGTCCGACGTGATGGCCGAGCGCGCCGACGGGCACCGCACCCTGCTCGCCCAGACCGCCGAGCTCGCCGACTTCGTCGCCGCCACCTACTCCTTCGACGAGGTCCGGGTCGTCGACGTCGCCGTCGGGCGGGTGGCCGAGCACTGGGCGGTGGACGCCGGACCGCTGCGGCTGCGGGTGCGCGCCGGGCGCCGTCCGGGCCTGGGCTGGCTGCTGCGCGCCGTCCCTCCCCCGCTGGCCCGCACCCCCGCCTGGGTCGGCCTGCTCGACGGCCCGGCACAGCTGCTCACCGGCCTGCACACCCGCGGCTCGGCCGGGAACGGGCGCACCGAGTGGTACGGCGTGCAGGACCTGCACCGGCTGCGCACCGTCTCCGCCAGCTGGGACGGCGCCCCCCTCGGCGGGCTGGCCCGCGTCGACCCGCCGGTGCGGTTCGGCTTCGGCTCGGTCCCGGCGGAGCCCTCCGTCGTCCGGGTGACGACGACGGTCGACGTCCCCTAGACCCGTCTGGGGCTGTCTTGCCCTGGCGCTAGAGGGCTGTAGATCGCTGCATACGCCGTCGGCGGGTGAGCACCACGGCCACCACCACGACGACGACGAGCGGGACGGCGCTGACCAGCAGCGTCCAGCCGCCGCCCGTCGAACCCACGGTCGCGCCGATGCCCACGTGCAGCACGGTGCCCGGCAGCAGCCCCAGCGCCGAGCCGGCCAGGTAGGCAGACCACCGGATGCCCGACAGCCCGGCCGCGTAGCTGACCAGCGTGAACGGGGCGACCGGGGTGAGGCGGCCGAGCAGCGTGGCCAGGAACCCGCGGCCGCTCAGTGCCGCGTCGGCCCGGGCCAGCCGCGGGCCCGCCAGCCGCTCCACGGTGTCCCGGCCCAGCGCCCGGGCCAGCCCGTAGCCGGCCGCCGCGCCCAGCACGCCGCTCACCCAGGCCACCGCCAGCCCGCCCCAGAACCCGGCGACCACCCCGGCCAGCACGCTCAGCGCCGTCCGCGGCACCGGCGCCAGCGTGGCCAGCGCGCTGAGCGCGATCAGCCCGACCCAGCCCCACGCGCCCGCGTCGGCCAGCCAGCCGCGCACCGCCGTCACCGACGGCAGGTCGACGGTCAGCGCCACGACGAGCCCGGTCAGCACCAGGGCGACCAGCAGCCCGGCCCGCACGGCCTGCGCCGTCGTCACCCGGCCCCGTCGCACGCCCCCAGTCTGCCGCCCGCCCTGTGACCCGTCCCCACCCGTCGAGTGAGCACCCACGGTCCCTTCGGGGCGCCCGAAGCGACCGTGACTGCTCACTCGGCGAGCCCGGGCGCGGGGCCGTGACCGGATCGTTACCCGGGTGGTGTCGGGTGTCCGGGGGGATCGACGCGTCATCAGGAGTGAGGGCACACACCGACGACGGGAGCAGCATGCCGAGCAGCAGCGACGCGTTCACCGACTTCGTCGTCCAGGTCGAGCGCCCGCTGCTGCGCACCGCCTACCTGCTCACCGGCGACCACGGCCACGCCGAGGACCTGGTGCAGAACACCCTGGTCAAGGCACACCGGCACTGGGGCCGGGTGCAGGCCGCGAACTCCCCGCTGGCCTACGTGCGCCGGGTGCTGGTGACCACGCACGTCAGCTGGCGACGGCGGCTGTCTACGTCCGAGCAGGTGATCGAGACCGTGCCCGAGCGGGCCGGTGAGGACCCGCAGGCCCGGCAGGCCACCTCGGACCTGGTGCGGGCGGCGCTGCGGGAGCTGTCGCCGCGGGTGCGCGCCGTCGTCGTGCTGCGCTGGTTCGAGGACCTCACCGAGGTCGAGACCGCCCGGGTGCTGGGCTGCTCGACCAGCACGGTCAGCACCCACGCGGCCCGCGGCCTGGCCACCCTGCGCCGGCACCTGGCCGAGGTCGACCCGCCCGCGGACCCCGACGACCGGGCCTACGCCCGGCCCGGCAAGGCCCCCGCCAGCCCCGACACCGCCACCCGGAGGACCTCGTGACCGACGTCCGCACCCTGCTGCACGACCTCGCCGACGAGGCCCCGGCCGCCCACGGCGCGGACACGGCCGACCGGGCGGTCGACGCGCACCGCCGGCAGGACCGCCGCCGACTGCGCTGGGCCGGCGTCGCCGCAGCCGCCGCCCTGGTGGTCGCCGTGACCCCCGCGGTGCTGGACCGGACCGGTCCGTCCGACACCGCGGCCACCGCGGTGGGCACCGCCGACCTGGGCCTCTACGACCTGCCGACCCGGGGGTCCCTCGCCGGCGACGGCGACCTCGTCGCCCAGGCCCTGGCCGCCAGCTGGGACGACGGCATCCCGCTCAACGACGTCGGCGACGTCCTGGACCCCCTCCCCGACACCCGGCAGGTGGCCTTCCTCGGCGAGGTGCCCGGCGGCCAGGTCTGGGCGCTGGTGCTCGGCCGCACCGGCACACAGCTGGCGCAGGCCTGGTTCGCCGACGTCGACGCCTCGGACGGGGTGGAGCTGCAGCTGGTGCAGAGCCCGCAGCGCACCTACGGCGACGTCCCGCTGGCGCTGGTGGACCTCGACGGGGCGACCGGTCCGCTGGTCGTCGTCGGGCTGCCGGGTGACCGGTTCGAGTACGCACCGGACGGGTCGGGGGGCGAGCCGAGCCGGTCGGTGGCCTACGGGCGGCTGGCCGCCGAGGACGGCGTCGCCGTCGCCGAGGTGGTCGCCGACGGGGACTCCGCGGGCTGGCCCTCCTACCGCGTCGTCCGGGACGACGTCGTGGTCCTGCAGCAGGCGCCCTCGCTGTTCCAGTCGAGCGAGCCGCTGGGCCCGTACGAGACGCCCGGTGGGCCGCCGGTGCTGCGCGACCCGGTCTTCGCCCCGCTGGCCGCGCAGTGCCTGACCGGCCGCGGCTGGAACGTGACCACCAGCAGCGACGGCACGGTCGGCCTCGACTTCCCGCTGGGCCAGGTCCTGGTCATCGAGTTCCTGGACGCCGTGGACGCCTGCGCCGCCGAGATCGGGTACCCGTGAGGCGTTTGCTGGCCGGGGCGGCCCTCGTGGTGTCGGTGCTGGCCGGCTGCGAGTTCGGGGCGACCACCTGTACCGCGATGGGCTACGGCACCGGCCTCACCGTCAGGCTCGACGACACCTGGCCGGAGGGGCCGCTCCGGACCGTCGAGGTCGACTGCGGCGAGAACTGCCAGTCCGGCCCGGCGGTCACGGTGGACGCCGACGGCGTGGCGGTCTTCTCCCTGTCCTACCCGCCGATCCCCTTCACCGTCCGCGTGCTGGAGGAGGGTGTGGTCGTCGTCGAGGAGTCGGTCGCCCCGGAACTCGTGCGGGTGGGCGGCACCGCCGAGTGCGGCGGCCCGACGGAGGCCGAGGTCGTCGTCCCGGCGCCGTAGCCCGTCGAGTGGGCGGTGGTGCTGGTCTCCCGGGCCCGGTGGGCAGACCAGGGGTGCACTCGGTGCCACGCGGGGGCCGGGCCGCAGACTGGGGGGCGTGCCGACCCGCCTGCCGCCCGCGTGACGGGGGTCCTGACCGGGTTCGTGGTGATCGGGCTGATCATCGCGGTCGGCTACGTCGCGGCCCGGCGTGGCGTGCTGCCCGACGGCGCGCAGGTGGTGCTGGCCCAGGTGTCGTTCCGGGTGGCCACCCCGGCGCTGCTGTTCACCACGCTGGTCGCCGCGGATCTGGGGCAGGTGTTCTCCGGGACGCTGTGGGTGACCTCGTCCGCTGCGCTGGTCTGCGCGGGGGTGTTCCTGGCGGTCGGCGCGGTGCGCCGGTGGGGCGTGGGCCGGACGACGATCGGCGCGCTGTCGGCCGGGATGGTCAACAGCGCGAACCTCGGGATCCCGATCGCGGTGCACGTGCTGGGTGACGCGACGCTGGTGGCCCCGCTGCTGCTGTTCCAGCTGGTCGTCTTCGTGCCGGCCGCGGTGGTCGCGCTGGACCTGTCCGGCCCGGACGACGGCACCCCCCGCTGGGTGCGGCTCACCGCGCCCTTCCGCAACCCGGTGCTGGTCGCCTCGGTGCTCGGCCTGGTGGTCGGCGCCCTGGGGTGGACGGTGCCCGAGCTGGTGCTCGAGCCGCTGACCCTGCTGGCCTCCTTCGCGATCCCGGCGGTCCTGCTGGCCTACGGCATCTCGCTGCACGGGGCGCCGGTGCCCGGCCGCGGCCCCGACCGTGGGGCGGTGCTGCTGGCGACCGCGCTCAAGCTGGTGGTCATGCCGGGGACGGCGTGGGCGCTGGGGGCCGCGCTCGGCCTCACCGGCACCGACCTCTTCGTCGCCGTGGTGCTGTGCGCGCTGCCGACGGCGCAGAACGTCTACACGTACGCGGTCGCCTACGACACCGGTCAGCGCATCGCCCAGCAGACGGTCACCCTGACGACGGCGGGCTCGATCCCGGTGCTGCTGGGCGTCTCGGCGCTGCTGGGCTGAACCGGCTCAGGCCGGCGGCGGGCCCCCCACCTGGTCGGCACGCTCGGCCCACCACGCCAGGGTGGTCGGCAGGTCGGCGATGCCGGCGTCCGAGCCCAGGCCCTGGGCGACCAGTGCGGCCGCGGCGGTGGCCAGCCGGGCGGCGACCGGCAGCGCCCAGCCCTGCTGCAGCCCGACGACCAGCCCTGCGCTGAAGGCGTCGCCGCACCCGGTGGTGTCGACGACGTCCACGGCGAAGGCGGGCACCGGCACGGCCGGGCCGTCGCCGACGACGAGGGACCCGGTCGCCCCCGTCGTCACCACCACCGTGCCGACGCCGAGTCCCCGCAGCACCCGTGCCGCGGTCTCGAGGTCGTCGACGCCGGTCATCGAGCGCAGCTGGTCGTCGTTGGGCAGGAAGAGGTCGACGGCGGGCCACAGCGGGGTGAGCTGCTCGAGCACCTCGGGGCCGGCGCCCGAGCGCAGCACGTCCACCGAGGTGGTCGTCCCCGAGGCTCGGGCGTGCTGCAGCAGACCGGGGGCGACGTCGGTGGTGAAGGCGCCCAGGACGTCGGGCCCGCCCAGGTGCAGGTGGTCGGCCCGGGCGACCAGGTCCCGGTCGACGTCACCCGCCTGCAGCGTGGCGGTGACGCCGGGCAGGTGCAGCGTGGGCCGCTCGCCGTTGGGCCGGATGGGCAGGATCGTGGTGGAGGTGCCGCCCTCGCGGACCACCACGTGGTCGGTCTCCACGCCGTGGTCGGCCAGCAGCAGGAGGAGCAGCCGGCCCAGTGCGTCGGAACCGACGGCGCCGACCGACGTCACGCGGGCGCCCAGCTTGGCCAGGTCGACGGCGGTGCCGGCGCCGGTCCCGGCCGCGGTGATCCGGGTCTCCTCCAGCAGCACCCCGCCCTGACCCGGCGGGATGGCGGTGACCGGCCGGGCGTGGACGTCGACGATGTGCGGGCCGATGCAGACGACGTGCGGGCTCACGGGTCCTGCCTCTCGTAGCGGGCGGCGAGGACCTCGTCGAGCTCCTCGGTGCTGAGCACCCGGGGGCGGCCCAGGGCGGAGGCCTCGACGAAGAGCTCGCACAGCCACTCCAGGAGGTGGGCGCGCTCGAAGGCCTCGTCGAGGTCGGTGCCGTGGGTGACGGCGCCGTGGTTCTGCATGAGGGCGGCGGAGCGGTCCTGCAGTGCGACGGTGACGGCGCGGGCCAGGTCCGGGGTGCCGTAGCGGTGGTAGGGCGCCACGCGGGGGGCGCCGCCCAGTCGGACCGCGTAGTAGTGCAGCGGCGGCAGCACGTCCACGACCGTGGAGACGGCGACGCTGCGCAGGCCGTGGTGGTGCACCACCGCGCCGGCCGAGGTGTCGGCGTAGACCGCCAGGTGCAGGCCTGTCTCGGTCGAGGACCGCAGCGAGCCGGCGACCTGCCTGCCCTGCAGGTCCACCACGCAGACCTCGTCCGGGCCGACCCGGTCGTAGGGCACGGTCGACGGCGAGATCGCGACCAGGTCCCCGACCCGGACGCTGACGTTGCCGGCCGTGCCGGTGACGAGCCCCTGCGAGACGAGACGCCGTCCACCGTCGGACACTGCCTGGCGGGCGGTGCGCACGGCCGGGTCGTCGACGGGGTTCATGCGGGCGCTGGTGGGGCCGTCGTCATCGCCGTAACGTATCTCGAACAGCCGACATAAATAAAGACGTCAGGAGTGCCCGTGCGCGCCGTGCCGACCGCCCCCAGCCACCGGTCCGATGCAGGGCCGGCCGGCCGGTGAGCACCGACGTGCGCGCCTGGGTCGAGCGGTTCCAGGCCGCTCTCACCGCGCGGGACGTCGAGGCCGCGGTGGCCCTCTTCGCGCCGGACTGCTTCTGGCGGGACCTGGTCAGCTTCACGTGGAACCTCGCGACGGCCGAGGGGCAGGCGGCCGTCCGGGCCCGGCTGGTCGAGGTGCTCGACCGGGTCGACCCGACCGGCTTCCGGGTGGACGGCGAGCCGACCTCCTCCGGGGCGGTCGAGGAGGCCTGGCTGGACTTCGAGACCTCCGTCGGGCGCGGGCGGGGGCACCTGCGGCTGCGCGACGGCCGGGCCTGGACCCTGCTCACCACGCTGCAGGAGCTGACCGGGCACGAGGAGCCGGTCGGCCCGCGGCGGCCGCGGGGCGCTGAGCACGGGGTGGACGCGGACCGGCAGACCTGGCTGGAGCGCCGCGACGCCGAGTCAGCCGAGCTGGGCCGCACCCGGCAGCCGCACGTGCTGGTGATCGGCGGCGGGCAGGGCGGGATCGCCCTGGGTGCCCGGCTGCGCCAGCTCGACGTCCCCACGATCGTGGTGGACCGGCACGCCCGGCCCGGGGACCAGTGGCGGTCCCGCTACAAGTCGCTGTGCCTGCACGACCCGGTCTGGTACGACCACCTCCCCTACCTGCCGTTCCCGGAGAACTGGCCGGTCTTCGCCCCCAAGGACAAGATCGCCGACTGGCTCGAGATGTACGCGCGGGTCATGGAGATCGACCTCTGGTCCTCCACCACCGTGGACTCGGCGAGCTTCGACGAGGCCGCCGGCACCTGGACCGTCCAGCTCACCCGCGACGGGGAGCAACTGACCCTGCACCCGACCGAGCTGGTCTTCGCCACCGGCATGTCGGGCAAGGCCCGGGTGCCCCGGTTCCTCGGGACGGACCGCTTCCGGGGCCGTCAGGAGCACAGCTCGCAGCACGACGGCGGGGCGACCCGGGCCGGGGAGCGGGTGGTCGTCGTCGGGTCGAACAACTCCGCGCACGACATCTGCGCCGCGCTGTGGGAGAACGGCGCCGACGTCACGATGGTGCAGCGGAGCTCCACCCTCGTCGTCCGCAGCGAGGCCGTGCTGCGCAGCATGGCGGGCTCCTACTCCGAGGAGGCGCTCGCCGCGGGTGTGACCACGCACCGCGCGGACCTCACCGTCGCCTCGGTGCCCTTCGGCCTGCTGGCCGGGTTCCAGAAGCCGGTCTACGACCGGATCCGGGCCCGCGATGCCGGGTTCTACGCCCGGCTGGAGGCCGTCGGGTTCGAGCTGGACTTCGGCGACGACGACAGCGGCATGACGATGACCTACCTGCGCCGGGGGTCGGGCTACTACATCGACGTCGGTGCCTCCGAGCTCATCGCCGACGGCTCGGTGGCGCTGGCCCACGGGCAGGTGCGGGAGCTGACCGAGGACGCGGTCGTCCTCGACGACGGCACCGAGCTCCCGGCCGACCGCGTCGTCTACGCCACCGGCTACGACTCCATGAACGGCTGGGTCGCCGACCTGGTCGACGCCGAGACCGCCGACCGGGTGGGGCGGGTCTGGGGCCTGGGCTCGGACACCACCAAGGACCCGGGCCCGTGGGAGGGCGAGCTGCGCAACATGTGGAAGCCGACTGCGGTCCCCCAGCTGTGGTTCCACGGCGGGAACCTGGCCCAGTCCCGGCACTACTCGCTGTACCTGGCGTTGCAGCTCAAGGCCCGGTTCGAGGGGCTGGCGACGCCGGTCAGCGAGCGGGCGACGGTGCACCACACCCGCTGACCGCTCGCGCCTCAGGCGGCGATGCGCTCCAGCAGCCGGTCCACCAGGACGACCTGGTGGGCCGGTGTCATCCGGGCCGGGTCGATGATGGCCTGCACGGACAGGGCCTCGACGAGCACCAGCACCTCGTCGACGAGCAGTTCGGCGTCCTGCTCCTGGTCGACCTCGCCGGCGTCCTGGGCCTGGGTGATGAAGCCCCTCCACAGGGTGCGGGACCCCGCGTGCGAGGCGCTGCGGATCTCCCGCAGGTGGTCGTTGCCCACCGTCTGCCCCAGGAAGCTGACGTCGACCTGGGCCTCGAGGTGGCGTTCCTCGTCGAGGGGCAGGGCCTCGTGCATGGCCGCGCGGAGGGCCTGCAGCCCCTGCTGCTCCCTGGTCGCGGCGAGGATGCGGTCCCGGGCCTGGGCGAAGGCCAGCCGGTGCGCGGAGACGAGGATGTCCTCCTTGTCCTGGAAGTAGTGCGTGAGCACGCCGATCGAGTAGCCGGCCTCCTCGGCGATCCGCCGGGTCGTCGCGGCGTCCAGGCCCTCGCGGGCGATGACCCGCCAGGTGGCGTCGAGGACCTCCCGCCGGCGTTGGGCGTGGTCGACGATCTTCGGCACGGGGCTCCTCGTGGCGACCGGTGCGCGCTGCGGCGCAGGTGTTCGGGCGATCTCGGGCCGAGGTCTTTACAGCAGCGTAGTCGTTCCCTAACTTATCTCGAACATCCGACATAAATAGTCAGACCGTGCAGGACACCGCCCCAGGAGGCCCCCGCGTGACCCTCGCCGAAGACCGTCTGACCGTGTCGCGCACGCTGGACACCGAGCTGCGGGCCCGTGCCGCGCGCGTCGTCCCCGGCGGCATGTACGGCCACATGCTGGCCAACGAGCACACGCTCCCGCTGTCCTACCCGCAGTTCTACGACCGCGGCGAGGGCGCCCTCACCTGGGACGTCGACGGCAACTGCTACCTGGACTTCATGTGCGCCTTCGGGCCGATGCTGCTGGGTCACCGCAACCCCCGCGTCGACGCGGCCGCCGCGGCGCAGCTGGTCCTCGGGGACACCCTGACCGGCCCCTCGGCCCGCATCGTGGAGCTGGCGGAGCTGCTGACCGACACCGTCGCGCACGCCGACTGGGCGATGTTCGCCAAGAACGGCACCGACGCCACCTCGATGGCCATCCGCATCTCCCGGGCGGCCACCGGCAAGTCCAAGTTCCTCAAGGCCGCCGTCGCCTACCACGGGGCCAACGACTGGTTCACCCCCCGCGCGGCCGGCGTCACCGCCGAGGACCGGGCCAACATCGTCGAGTTCGAGTACAACGACGTCGCCTCGCTGGAGGCCGCGGTCGCCGAGCACGCCGGGGACATCGCGGCGGTGATCGTCGCGCCGTTCCGGCACGACTCGTTCGTCGCCCAGGAGGCGGTCGACCCCGCCTTCGCCCGGGCCGCCCGACGGCTGGCCACCGCCGAGGGCGCCGCGCTGGTGCTCGACGAGGTGCGCACCGGCTTCCGGCTCGACGTCCGCGGCGCGTGGGAGGGCCTGGGCGTGCGACCCGACCTCACCGCGTTCTCCAAGGCCATCGCCAACGGCTACGCCCTGTCCGCCCTGGTCGGGGTGGACGCCCTGCGCGAGGCGGCCTCCGAGGTCTACGTCACCGGGTCCTTCTGGTACTCCGCGGTGCCCATGGCCGCCGGGATCGCCACCGTCCGCGAGGCCGTCGAGGTCGACGCCCCGGGCCTGATCACCGCCGCCGGTGAACGGTTCAAGGCCGGCCTGGAGGCGCAGTCGGTGGCCGCCGGGCACCCGCTGGAGCTCACCGGGCCCGTGCAGATGCCGCTGATGGTCTTCGCCGACGACGTGCACAAGAAGACGGCCTTCGCCTTCACCGACGCCGCGATCCGTCGCGGTGTGCTGCTGCACCCCTGGCACAACATGTTCCTCTCCACGGCCCACACCGACGACGTCGTCGACGAGGCGCTGCTGCGCACCCAGGACGCCTTCGACGAGCTCGGCTCCCTCCCCAGCTGACCCGCCCGCTCCGCCCGTTCGGCCAGCACCGCCCGTTCCACCCCCATCCGGCACCGGCAGAGGAGAACCCATGAGCAGCGTCCGTCCGAGTGCAGCCCACCGGCACCGACGAACCGCCGTCCGGGCGGGTGTCGCCGTCCTCTCCGCCGTGGCCCTGGCCGCCTGCTCCTCCACCGGCCCGGCGACGACCGACCGGACCGGGATCATCATCGGCCGGGCGATGGACGTGAACTCCCTCGACATCTCCCGGTCGCTCTGCGACACGTGCCAGATCTACAACTCCGCCGTCTACGAGACGGTCGTCCGGGCGACCCCGGACGGTGAGCTCGAGCCGCTGCTGGCGGAGTCCTGGGAGACCAACGAGGACTCCACCCGGTTCACCTTCGAGATCGACCCGGACGCCGTGTTCGCCGACGGGTCCGCGGTCGAGGCGAAGGACGTGGCCTGGTCCTGGCTGCGGCTGCAGAACCTGCAGGGCGACCCCAGCTACTTCATGCAGGGGATCACCGGCGTGGAGGCCACCGGCGACCGCACCGTCGTCGTCACCTCGGCGGCGCCGAACTCGGCGTTCCTGAACATCGCGTCGGCCTCCTACATGGGCATCGTCAACTCCGACGTCGCTGCCGAGAACGGGGCCACCGCCGACGCGGACGCGGCCAGCACCGACACCGCCGAGCAGTGGTTCCTGGAGAACTCCGCGGGGTCGGGTCAGTACGTCCTGGACTCCTACGCCGAGGGGTCGGAGATCGTGCTCAGCGCCAACGACTCCTACTGGGGCGAGGAGCCGAACTTCTCCGGGGTGACCATCAAGGAGGTCACCGACGCCTCCGCGCAGCTCCAGCAGCTGCAGCAGGGCGACATCGACCTGGCGATGCAGATCAGCTTCGACGCCCTGGACCAGGTCGAGTCCGACACGTCACTGACCACCGAGGTCGTGCCCTCGTTCAACTTCCTCTACCTGGCGCTGTCCCCCGGTGTCGCCGGCGGTGAGGCCCTGCAGGACGTGCGGGTCCGTGAGGCCATCCGGATGGGCATCGACTACGAGTCGGTCATCGACGCGACGCTGGCCGGCAACGGCGAGCTGCAGTCCACCGGCATCCCGAACGGGTTCGAGGGCACCGAGGACCTCCCGCTGCCCTCCTTCGACCCCGACGGCGCCCGGGCGCTGCTGGCCGAGGCCGGGTACCCCGACGGGCTGTCCTTCGAGGTCACATACCCGACGTTCTCCGCCTACGGGGTCAACTCCGGGGTCATGCTGCAGTCGATCCAGCAGAGCCTGGCGGCGGTCGGGGTGACGCTGGACCTGGCGCCGGTGGAGTTCTCCACCTGGGGGGAGCAGATCGCCGGCGCCGGCATCCCGTTCACGGCCATCTACTTCGCCCCCGACCACCCGGACACGATCCAGTACCTGCAGTACTTCGCGCTGATCGACGGGGCCGTCTGGGCCGACCGGGCCGGCATGCCGGTCAACCCCGAGGAGAACACCCTCACCGCGGCCGCGCTGGCGCAGTCCGGGGACGAGCGCGAGGCGACCTACGCCGAGGTCGGCCAGCTGATGTACGACGACGCGATCATCCTGCCGGTGGTCAACCCGCGGTACATCCTGGCCAGCTCCGCCGAGCTCGAGGGCAACAACTACGACATCACCCGGAACCTGGACCTGACCCGGCTGACGTTCGCAGACTGACCCCCTGGTCCTCCCGGGGGGCGGTCACCCGCCCCCCGGGAACCGGAGCCGACCCCACCCAGGGAGCTGTCCCGTGCTTCGTTTCACCCTCAGGCGCCTGGCCCTGATGCCCCTGCTGCTGTGGGGCATCGTCACGATCGCGTTCTTCCTGTCCCGCTCGGTCTCGGACAACCCGTTGGCCACGATCGTGGGCGAGCGGAACCTGAGCAACCCCGACGTCGTCGCGGCCGCCACCCGGCGGTGGGGGTTGGACCAGAGCCTGCCCGAGCAGTACTGGCTCTACCTGTCCAACCTGGTCCGCGGCGACCTGGGCACCTCGTTCCGGACCAAGTCCTCGGTGCTGTCGGACCTGGGCGCCCGGCTGCCGGCGACGCTGGAACTCGCGCTGTTCGCCCTGGTCATCGCGGTCGTGCTCGGCACGCTGCTCGGCGTCGTCGCCGCCCGGAACCAGGGCCGGCTCGCCGACGGCGTCGTCCGGGTGGGCGCGCTGGTCGGGTCCTCGCTGCCGGTCTTCTGGGTCGGACTGGTCTTCCTGTTCGTCTTCTACGCCACGCTGGGCATCGCGCCGAGCCCCGGCCGGCTCTCCGCCCGGGTCATCCCGCCGCCCGACGTCACCGGCCTGTACACGGTGGACTCGCTGCTGGCCGGTGACTGGCCGCTGTTCGTCGACGCCTTCGCGCACCTGGTCATGCCCGCGTTCATCATGAGCCTGGCGCTGCTGGGGACGGTCATCCGCCTGGTGCGCTCCCAGATGCTGGAGGAGCAGGGCGCGGACTACGTCCGGACCGCCCGCGCCAAGGGCATGTCCCGCGGCCAGGTGCTGGACAAGCACGTGCTCAAGAACGCCATCACCCCGGTGGTCACCCTCATCGGCGTCTCGGTGGGCCTGCTGATCATGGGCGCGGTGCTGATCGAGACGATCTTCTCCTGGAACGGCATCGGCACCTACGCGGTGGAGTCCTCCCGGGCACTGGACTTCCCGGCCATCACCGGGGTCTGCCTGGTCGGCGGTGTGCTCTTCCTGCTCGGCAACCTCCTCACCGACATCGCCTACGCGACCATCGACCCCAGGGTGCGGCTGTCATGACGATCACCGCAGGCCCGATCCCGGAGACCGGCCCCCTGGGCACCGGCCTCCCCCAGACCCCGTCGGACGACCAGGAGCTGCCCCTGCAGGTGCGGTTGCGGCGGTTCCTCCGGCCGCAGATCGTCTTCGGCGCGGCCGTCGTCGTCGTGTGGCTGCTGGTCATCGCCTTCGCGGGGGTGATCGCGCCGCACGACCCGTTCGCCGCCGCCGGTGGCCGGCTGCTGCCGCCCTCGGGCGAGCACCTGTTCGGCACCGACTCGCTGGGCCGCGACGTGTTCTCCCGGGTGCTGCACGGCGCGCGCCTGTCACTGCCGGTGGCCGCGTTCGCGATCGTGCTGTCGGTCGCGGTCGGCAGCCTGGTCGGCGCCGTCGCCGGGTTCTTCGGCGGCTGGGTCGACGCGGTCCTCATGCGGGCCGCCGACATCACCATGGCGTTCCCGTCGATCCTGCTGGCCATGGCCGTCGCGGCCGCGCTGGGCCCGGGCCTGACCAACGCCTTCCTGGCCATCGTCGCGGTCTGGTGGCCCATCTACGCCCGGCTCATCCGCGGCCAGATCCTGTCCGTCAAGGAGCGCGAGCACGTGCTCGCCGCCCGGGCGATCGGGATGAGCCGGACGGCGATCCTGCGCAAGCACGTCCTCCCGCACTCGCTGACCCCGGTCTCGGTCAACGCCACGATGGACCTGGGGCAGATCGTCATCCTGGTCGCCTCGCTGAGCTTCCTGGGCCTCGGCGCGCTGCCGCCGTCCCCGGAGTGGGGCGCGATGATCACCGACGGGGCGGCGAACTTCTACCAGTGGTGGGTCGCGGCCGGGCCCGGCATCGCGATGGTCTCGGTGGTGCTGGCGGTCAACTTCCTGGGTGACGGCCTGCGCGACGTGTTCGACGTCAAGAACAGAGGACGCTGAGATGACCACCTCCCCGCTGCTCGAGCTGCAGGACCTGACGGTCGCCTTCCGCACCGACCGGGGTGACGTCGAGGCGGTGTCCGGTGCCTCCCTCACCGTGCACGCGGGCCAGACCGTCGCCGTGGTCGGTGAGTCCGGGTCGGGCAAGTCCACGCTGACCGCGGCGGTGAACCGGTTGCTCGCCCCCAACGGGCGGGTCACCCGGGGGGCGGTGCTGCTGGACGGCGAGGACCTGCTGGCGCTGTCGGAGAAGAAGATGAACGGCGTCCGCGGCCGACAGGTCGGGCTGGTGCCGCAGGACCCGATGTCCAACCTGAACCCGCTGCGCTCGGTCGGCTCGCAGATCGCCGAGACCCTGGTGGTGCACCGGGTCGCCCGTGGCCGGGAGGCGAGGAACCGGGCCGTCGAGCTGCTGGAGACCGTCGGCATCACCGAGGCCGGACGGCGGTACTCCCAGTACCCGCACCAGTTCTCCGGCGGCATGCGCCAGCGGGTGCTCATCGCGATGGGCCTGGCCTGCCGGCCCCGGCTGCTCATCGCCGACGAGCCGACCTCGGCCCTGGACGTCACCGTGCAGAAGGTCGTGCTGGACCGGCTGGCCGAGCTGACCGCCACCATGGGCACCGCCGTCCTGCTGGTCACCCACGACCTGGCGTTGGCCGCCGAGCGGGCCGACCACGTGGTGGTGATGCGCTCGGGGCGGGTCGTCGAGGAGGGCTCCGCGCGCGCGGTGCTCACCGCGCCGGAGGCCGAGTACACCCGGCTGCTCATCGCCGCCGCGCCGAGCCTGGCGTCGGAGACGATGGTCGGCGCGCCGGTCGGGCCGGCGGACGACGGCCCGGTCATCGAGGTCACCGGGCTGCGCAAGGAGTACCCGGTGCGCCAGGGCCTGCTCGGTCGGCGGACCGCGTTCGCCGCCGTCGACGACGTCTCCTTCACCATCCCCCGCGGCACCACCGTCGGCATCGTCGGGGAGAGCGGGTCGGGCAAGTCCACCGTGGCGAAGTCGGTGCTCAAGCTGGAGGACGTCACCGCCGGCGAGATCGCCTTCGACGGCCGGTCGGTCACCGGGATCGCCGGCCGGGAGCTGTTCGCCTTCCGGCGCCGGGTGCAGCCGGTCTTCCAGAACCCCTACGCCGCGCTGGACTCCCGCTACACCGTCGGGGACGCCGTCCGGGAGCCGCTGGACGTGCACGAGGTGGGCACCCCCGCGGAGCGGGCAGCCCGGGTGACCGAGCTGCTGACCCAGGTCGCACTCGACCCCGCGCTGGCCCGCCGCTACCCGCACGAGCTGTCCGGCGGCCAGCGTCAGCGGGTCGCCATCGCCCGCGCGCTGGCCCTGGACCCCGACGTCGTGGTGCTCGACGAGGCGGTGTCGGCACTGGACGTGCTGGTCCAGGCGCAGATCCTGCGGCTGTTGGTCTCGTTGCAGCAGCGGCTCGGGCTCAGCTACCTCTTCATCAGCCACGACCTGGCCGTCGTCCGGATGATCTGCCACCAGGTGCACGTGATGCGGGCCGGCAGCATCGTGGAGAGCGGCAGCCCGGCCGAGCTCTTCGACCACCCGCAGCACCCGTACACCCGGGACCTGCTGGCCGCGATCCCCGCCGGGAAGGCGGTCCGCGCCGAGGCGGTGTGAGTGTGGGGGCCGGTCCGACAGCCGCCTCGCGGCGAGTGGTCGCTCGTGGCGACGTGGGTGAGGCCCGGGGGCATGGACCGGACCGGCCACCCGTAGTCAAGCACGCCGGGGCGCCGGCTGTTCCCGCCGCGCCGGAGCCCTGCATGTCGTCGTCTGCAGCTGTCTAGGTCCTGGGCTAGAGAGGTCCAGACGAGGGCATCATCGGGTCCCGTCCAGGCCGAGCGAGGGTGCCGTCAGGGTGGCCCCTCCTCGAGCCAGGCCCTGAGCTCCTCGACCTGCCGGTCCAGCCGTCGGCGCAGCCCACGGTCAGGTGTCCCTCGGGGTGCGCGACCGCACCGCCCACCGCCCGGGGACCGGCGCCCACGCCGACGCCGACGGCGAGCGCGAGGCACAGGACCGCTCCCGCGCCGGCGAGCAGGGCCACCAGCAGGGCCTCGATGGCCAGCTCGCGGGTGGGGACCCGGAGGTCGACCCCGCCGGGCCGCGGCCGGCGGGTGTCGTGGTCGGTCACCGGCACAGGGTGCCCCCACCGGGAGCGGTCCCACCCAGGCACGGCCCGACCGGGCTCCGGTCAGCCCACGGGTGGATGCCCCGGCCGGGGTCCGTGCGCGAGCGTGGGGGCATGACCCGGATGCTGCTGATCCTGTCGTGGGCCGTCGGGGCGCTGCTCGTCATCGGCTGGTGGGGCGTGTACCTGTGGGCCGGCGACAGCTGCGAGCTGGGTGCGGGCACCTCCGTGTACGGCCGGGCGGAGTGGACCTGGGCGCCGCCGGGCTGGTCGTGCAGCTGGACGACGGCGGCCACCGGGGTCGGGCCGCTGTCCAGCGGCCCGAGCGCCGGACCGGCGCTGGCGACGCTGGCCCTGCTGGGGTGGCCGCTGCCGGTGGGTGGGCTCCCGGGCGGGACCGCGCTCGGCGGGCGGCTGAGCAGCAGGCAGCAGGGCGGGAGGCAGTGGGGCAGCAGGGCAGCTCGGCGGCGGGGCGCCGGACGGGCCGACCGTGATCACCGCCGCTACCGTCTGCGGCGTGTCCACACTCGTGAAGTTCGCCCTCCGAGTCGTCGTCCTGGCCGTGATCATCTACGTGGTCACCCAGCTGGTCAGCGGCATCACCGTCATCGGCAACCCCGACGGCACGTTCGGTGAGACCGGCACCTTCCTGTGGGTCGCGCTGCTGTTCGCGGTGGTGAACTCGATCGTCGGCCCGGTGGTGCGGCTGTTCTCGTTGCCCTTCGTCGTCCTGACGCTCGGGTTGTTCCTGCTGGTGGTCAATGCGGCCCTGCTCGGGATCACCGCGGCGATCAGCGACCGGCTCGAGGTCGACGGGTTCTGGACGGCGGTCGTGGGTGGCTTCCTGATCGCGGTCTTCAGCTGGATCGCCGAGCTGCTGCTCCCGCTGCGGGTCCGCGCGGACTGACCACCCACGACCGCTCGCTCAGTACCGGAACTGACCGACCAGCTGCTGGAGGCCGCCGGCCATCCGGGCCAGCTCGTCGGCCGCCTGGGCGGTGTTCGCCGCCCCCGCCGTCGTCTCCGCGGTGGTGGTCGTCACCTCGGCGACGCTGGCGACGATCTGCTGGGCGTTGGACGCGGCGTCGGACACGTTGCGGGCCATCTCCGTGGTCGTCGCGGTCTGCTCCTCGACGGCCGAGGCGATGGTGGCCTGCCGGTCGCTGATCTGACTGACGATGTCGGAGATCTCCTGGATGGCCGCGCTGGCCTCCACCGTGTCGTTCTGGATGGCGGCGATGCGGCGGGTGATGTCCTCGGTCGCCTTCGCGGTCTCCTGGGCGAGCTCCTTGACCTCGTTGGCGACGACGGCGAAGCCCTTGCCGGCCTCGCCGGCGCGGGCGGCCTCGATGGTGGCGTTGAGGGCGAGCAGGTTGGTCTGCTCGGCGATGCTGGTGATCACCTTGACCACGGCGCCGATCTCCTGGGACGAGGCCCCCAGCTTGGCGACCGTCGTGGTGGTCGTGGCGGCGGAGGCGACCGCCCGCTGGGCGACCTCGGAGGCCTGGGTGGCGTTCTGGGCGATCTCCCGGATGGAGGCCCCCATCTCCTCGGTGCCGGCCGCGACGGTGCCGACGGCGGTGGAGACCTGTGCGGTGGCCGACGAGACGGCCTCCACCTGGCGAGCGGAGGACGAGGCGTTGCCCGAGAGCTGGGTGGAGGTCGCCATCATCTCCTCCGACGCTGCGGACAGGGTCTGGGCGTTGGCGTCGATGGCCCGCATCGCGGTGGCCAGGGACCCCACGGCCCGGTTGAGCGCCCGGGCCATGTCGCCGACCTCGTCGCGGGTGTCGACGTCGAGGGTCTGGTCCAGTCGCCCGTCGGCCAGCCCCTCGAGGACGTGCACGCTGCGCCGGAGGGGCCCGGAGATGCCGCGGGTGAGCAGGACGGCGATCGCGCCGACGGCCAGCGCGCCCAGCACGAGGGCCAGGTACACGGTGTTGCGCGTCTGGGTGGCGGCCGCCGTCGAGGAGTCCGACCGGGTGGTGAGCAGCGCGGACTCCGTGTCCTCGCCGTCGGTGATCAGGCCGTCGATCTGCTCGCCGACGGCCTGTCCCGCGTTGGTCAGCACGATCGCCTGGGCGGCCTCGAAGCCGGCGTCGCCCAGGACGTCGATGGTCGACTGCATCTCGTCGAACTTCTGCTGGACCAGCGGTCGGAGGGTGGCGATCCGGTCCTGCTGGACGGCGTTGTCGGCCGTCAGCTCGGCGACGGCGTCCAGCGCCGTCCCGACGTCGCGCTGCGCGGTCGTGAACGGGGCCAGGTAGCTCTCCTCGGCGGTGACGAGGTAGCCCCGCTGGCTGGTCTCGGCGGCGGTGATGGCACTGCGCACGTCCTGGAAGCGGTCCAGCACGTCGTTGGTGTGGAGCACGCTGGCCGTGTTCTGGTCCAGCGTGTGCAGGTTGTCCACGGTCAGCCAGGAGGTCACGACCAGGGGCAGCAGTGCGGCGGCGAAACCGAGGGACAACCTCGTGCCGGTGCGGAGGTCCGAGAACCTGCGGCGGCGGAGGGGCTGAGGCGAGCTCACGGTTCTCCTTCATCGATCGGTGGGGTTCCGGGGGGACCGGGTCCTGAACCGGTTTCGGCCCCGGACGGCTCGCCGACAGCGGAGTCGGCGGGTGTGACCGACTTGCGGCCGGCCGGGTGGGTCACCCCCCGGCCGGTGTCGTCACGGCGACCTGGCGGGCAGCCGCACGACCACCGGTGCGCCACCTGACGAGGCGCCGCGGGAGGGCTAGCGTCCAGGCATGGCGAGCCCCGGCACCCTCCCTGGTCCCCCGCCCTCGACGGCGGGGACGGCGTCGGGGGGCGGCAGCGGGCGGCTGGCGGACCTGGCCGCCCTGGAGGCGGCCCGCCGGGAGAAGCAGCAGCTGCTGGACCGGGCCGCCGAGCTGGGCACCGCCGAGGTCGGTGCGCTGCCGGCCGGGTTGACCGCCGACGACGTCCCGGCGCTGGTGCACCGCTACTACCGGGGCGAGCCGGCCGCCGAGGTCGTCGACCACGAGCCCGCCGAGCTGGTCGGCCTGGCCCTGGACCACCTGCGGCTGGCCGCCACCCGCCCGCAGGGCTCGGCCACCGTGGACCTGCGACGCCCCACCGACGGCACCCCGGGCGTGCTGCGCGTCGTCACCGACGACATGCCGTTCCTGGTGGACTCGGTCACCGCCGAGGTCGTCCGGCAGGGCGTGGGGCTCGAGCACGTCGTGCACCCGGTCGTGGTGGTCCGCCGCGACGTCACCGGGCAGCTGCTGGAGTTCTGCGACTCCGGGGACCCGCAGACCTGCGGCGCCGACGCCCTCGCCGAGTCCTGGATGGCCGTGGTCCTCGCCGGCCCGGTCGACGACGAGGCCGCCGCCGACCTCGTCGCCGGGCTGCGCACCGTGCTGGCCGACGTCCGCGGGGTGCACGAGGACGCCGCCAAGCTGCGTGACCGCGCCCTGGACCTGGCGCACTTCCTGGACGCCGAGCCGTGGGACGAGTCCGACCCGGCCGACGCCGCGCTCGGCGACCCGCACGAGGCCGCCGCCCTGCTGCGCTGGATGGCCGAGGGCGCGTTCGTCTTCCTCGGCGCCAAGGACGTCGACCTGGTCGTCGACGCCGACGGCTCCCCCGCGACCGCCGCCGTCCCCGGCACCGGGCTGGGCGTGCTGCGCGCCGACGGTGACATGTCCACGCCGGTGGTGCCGATCGGCGCGGCGGCCCGCGACGTCGTGGGACGGCGGGTCGTGGTGACCAAGGCCGACGTCCGCTCGACGGTGCACCGCCCGGCCTGGCTGGACGTCGTCGCCGTCACGCTGCCCGGCCCGCAGGGCACCCGCGGCCGCCAGCACCGGATCGTCGGGCTGTTCCCGACCGGCGCGTACACCGCCAGCGTCACCGAGGTGCCGCTGGTCCGGCGCACGGCCGCGGCGGTGCTGGCCCGCTCCGGCGTGGAGGCCGACAGCCACACCGGCAAGGAGCTGCTCGACGTCCTGGAGACCTACCCGCGCGACGAGCTGCTGCAGGTCGACGTGGACGAGCTGCTGCCGGTCGCGCTGGCCGTGCTGCACCTGCGCGAGCGTCGGCAGACCCGCCTGTTCCTGCGCCGGGACCCCTTCGGCCGGTTCTTCTCCGCGCTGGTCTACCTGCCCCGCGACCGGTACACCACCGAGGTCCGGCTGGCGATGCAGAAGCTGCTGCTGGAGCGGCTGGGCGGCACCAGCGTCGAGTACACCGCCCGGTCCACCGAGTCGGTGCTGACCCGGCTGCACTTCGTCGTCCGGGTGCCGATCGGCAAGCGCGGCGCCTCCTCGCTGCCCGATGTCGACGCCGGTGAGCTGGAGCGCGCCCTGGCCGCGGTCGCCCGCAGCTGGACCGACGACCTCACCGACGTGCTCGGCGCCGAGTACGGCGCGGACGCCGAGCGCCGGCTGGCCCAGGTCGCCGACGCCTTCCCGGCCGCCTACCAGGAGGACTTCCCGGCCTCGACCGCCGTCGCCGACCTGGACCGGCTGGAGTCGCTGTCGGAGGGTGAGCTGTCGCTGCGGCTGTGGACCCCGCGCGACGCCGCCCCGGGCGAGCGCCGGCTGACCGTCTTCCGGGTGGGTGAGCGGCTGCTGCTGTCCGACGTGCTGCCGGTGCTGCAGCACCTGGGTGTGGACGTCGTCGACGAGCGGCCCTACGAGATCGACCGGATCGGCGCGCCGCTGGCCTGGGTCTACGACTTCGGCCTGGCCACCCCGACGGGTGCGATCCCCGCGCTGGACTCCCTCCCCCGCCGGTTCACCGACGCGGTCTCCGCGGTCTGGCGCGGGGACGCCGAGGACGACGGCCTGGGTGCGCTGGTCCTGGTGGCCGGGCTGACCTGGCAGCAGGTGGCCGTCGTCCGGGCGTACGTGCAGTGGCTGCGCCAGGGCGGGCTGCCGTTCTCCGCCGGCTACGTGGAGTCCGTGCTCGCCGCGCACCCCGACGTCGTCTCCGGGGTGGTGGACCTGTTCGCGGTGCGCTTCGACCCCGGTCACACCGGGGACCGGGCCGCCGCCGAGCGAGAGCTGGCCGACCGGCTGCGGCAGCGGATCGGCGCGGTGGAGTCCCTGGACGCCGACCGGGTGCTCACCGCCCTGCTGGCCGCGGTCCAGGCGACCCAGCGGACCACCGCCTACGTCGCGGGTGCGTTCACCGACGGCACGCCGCTGGCGGTCAAGCTGGACCCGCACGCCGTCCCCGACCTGCCCGAGCCGCGCCCGGCCCGCGAGGTGTGGGTGTCCTCGCCCCGGGTGATCGGCGTGCACCTGCGCTTCGGCGCCGTCGCCCGCGGTGGGCTGCGCTGGTCCGACCGGCGCGAGGACCTGCGCACCGAGGTGCTCGGCCTGGTCAAGGCGCAGACGGTGAAGAACACCGTCATCGTGCCCACCGGCGCCAAGGGCGGGTTCGTGGTGCTCCGGCCGCCGGCCGACGGCGCCTCCCGCGAGCAGGTGCTCGCCGAGGGCCAGGCCTGCTACAAGCTCTTCATCGGCGCCCTGCTGTCGCTCACCGACAACCTCGTGTCCCAGGGCGGTGCCCCCGCCGCGGTCGCCCCCGCCGAGGGCGTCGTCCGGCACGACGCCGACGACACCTACCTGGTCGTCGCCGCCGACAAGGGGACGGCGACGTTCTCCGACCTGGCCAACTCCGTCGCCCTGGAGCGCGGGTTCTGGCTGGGCGACGCCTTCGCCTCGGGCGGCTCGGTGGGCTACGACCACAAGGCCATGGGCATCACCGCCCGCGGCGCCTGGGAGTCGGTGACCCGGCACTTCCGCGAGCTGGGCATCGACACCCAGAGCCAGGAGGTCACCGTCGTCGGCGTCGGCGACATGTCCGGCGACGTCTTCGGCAACGGGATGCTGCTGTCCGAGCACCTGCGGCTGGTGGCCGCCTTCGACCACCGGCACGTGTTCGTCGACCCCACCCCGGACGCGGCCACCTCCTTCGCGGAGCGGCAGCGGCTCTTCGCCCTCCCCCGGTCCAGCTGGGCCGACTACGACCCGATGCTGATCAGCGCCGGCGGCGGCGTCTGGCCGCGGACGGCGAAGTCCGTGCCGGTCAGCGGCCCGATGCGGGAGGCGCTGGGCCTGGAGCCCGACGTCGAGCAGCTGACGCCGGCAGAGCTGGTCCGCGCCGTGCTGCTGGCCCCGGTGGACCTGCTCTTCAACGGCGGCATCGGCACCTACGTGAAGGCCGAGACCGAGAGCGCGCTGGACGTCGGGGACAAGGCCAACGACGCGGTCCGGGTCGACGGCCGGGAGCTGCGGGTCCGGGTCGTCGGCGAGGGCGGCAACCTGGGCCTGACCCAGCGCGGCCGGATCGAGTTCGCGCTGTCCGGGGGCAAGGTCAACACCGACGCGATCGACAACTCCGCGGGCGTGGACACCTCCGACCACGAGGTCAACATCAAGATCGCGATCAACCGGGTCGTCGACGACGGCCAGCTGGACGCCGAGGGCCGCGCCTCACTGCTGGCCTCGATGACCGACGAGGTCGCCGCCCAGGTGCTCACCGACAACTACGCGCAGAACGCGACGCTGGCCGCCGAGTCCACCGCCGCCCGCAGCCTGCTGGACGCCCACGGCCGGTTCATCCGCGCCCTGGAGCGCTCGGGACGGCTGGACCGGGCGGTCGAGGCGCTGCCCGACGGCCGGGCGCTGTCCGAGCGGCGCCGGGACGGCCAGGCGCTCACCTCCCCCGAGCTCTCGGTGCTGCTGGCCTACGCCAAGCTCGAGGTCGACGACGCGGTGCTGCACTCCACGCTGCCCGACGACCCCGCCCTGGGCCGGCTGCTCACCGAGTACGTGCCCACCGAGCTGCGCACCCGGTTCCCGGCCGCGGTGGAGGCGCACCCGCTGCGCCGGGAGATCGTGGCCACCGCGCTGACCAACCGGGCGGTCAACACCGCCGGCGTCACCGGGCTGTTCCGGCTGGCCGAGGAGACCGGGGCGCCGCTGGTCGCGGTCGTGCGGGCGCACACCGTGGCCCGCGCCGTGTTCGACGTCGACCGGCTGTGGGACGCCGCCCGCGCGCTGGACAACCGGGTGCCCGCCGCCGTCCAGGTGCAGCTGCGCACCGAGGCCACCCGGCTGGCCGAGCGGGCCGCCCGCTGGCTGCTGCGGGTGCCCGAGCTCGCCGCCGAGCCCGCCGTCTCGGTGGCCACGGTGACCGCCCGGTTCGCCGGCCCGGTCGCCGTCGTCGCCCGCGAGCTGCCCGAGTGGCTGTTGGGCGCCGACGCCGGTGCCTACGCCGACCGGGCCGCGTCGCTGCGCTCGGCCGGGGTGCCCCCGGAGCTGGCCGCCGACACCGCCGTCGCCGCGCTGCTGCCGGCGGCGCTGGACCTGGCCGTCGTCGCCGAGGACACCGGGGCGCCGATCGGGCTGGCCGGTCGGGTCTGGCAGTGCCTGGCCGAGCGGCTGGACCTGGTCCCGCTGCGCGAGCTGGTCATCGGCCTGCCCCGGGACCGCCGCTGGCCGGCGATGGCCCGCGCCTCGCTGCGCGACGACCTCGCCGCGGAGCAGGCCGTGCTCACCGCCGAGGTGCTCCGCGCCCGCACCGGGGACGACGACCCCGCCGACGCCCTGGTCGAGCGCTGGGCCACCCGCTGGGACACCGCCCAGCGGCGGGCCGCCGCCCAGCTGGCCGAGCTCGCCGCCGGCGAGGCGCACGAGCTGGCCGAGCTGGTCGTCGCCGTCCGCACGCTGCGGGGGCTGCGCGCCCGCAGCTGACCCGCCGCACACCGCCCGGGGCGGGGTCGCCCCGGGCGGTGTGGCGGCCCGGGATCGAGCGGGTCTCGCACGTGTTTCGGGTGTGAATACCACCCATCTGCGAGACATCCGCACGGTGAACGCTGCACATGTCGCCCGGAGGGCGGCGCTGGCCAGACTGGTCGCGCACCCCATCCCCCCGGCGAGGAGCGAACACCGTGAGCGTGGTCCCGGTCATCGACATCAGCGACCTGTCCAGCGACGACGAGGCCCGTCGCCGCGCGGTCGGCAAGGAGATCGACGCCGCGTGCCGGGAGATCGGGTTCTTCCAGATCACCGGGCACGGGCTGGACCCCGAGCTGGTGACCGGGGTCTACGACTCGGCCAAGGCGTTCTTCGCCCAGCCGCTGGAGGCCAAGCGCGCCGTCGCCCAGCCCGACCCCAAGACCGTGCGCGGCTACACCGCCGTCGGTGAGCAGGCCTTCGCCTACAACGACGACACCAGTGCCCCCGGTGACCTGCACCAGAAGTTCGACATCGGTCCGGTCGGCGTCCCGGACGACCCGTACTTCTCGGTGGAGAACGCCGGCCCGCACTTCATCCCCAACCAATGGCCGGCCGAGCCCGCCGGCATGGAGGCGGCCTGGACCGCCTACTTCCACGCCGCCAACGACCTGTGCCGCACGATCATGCGCGGCTTCGCGCTCGGGCTGGACCTCGACGAGCAGTTCTTCGCCCCGTACGTGGACAAGGACATCTCGATGCTGCGGGCGATCCACTACCCGCACCGCGACGAGCCCCCGCTGCGGGGCCAGATGCGGGCCGGGGCGCACACCGACTACGGCAGCCTGACCATCGTGCGGCCCGAGGAGGCCCCCGGTGGCCTGCAGGTCTTCACCCAGGACGGCGACTGGTTCGACGTCCCGGTCATCCCCGGCGCCCTGGTGGTCAACATCGGCGACCTGATGGCCCAGTGGACCAACGACCAGTGGATCTCCACCCGGCACCGGGTCGCCAACCCGCCGCGGGACGTCGTCGCGGACACCGAGCGGATGTCGATCGTCTTCTTCCACCAGCCCAACTACGACGCCGTCATCGAGGCGCTGCCCACCACGGTGGCCCCCGGCGAGGAGCCGCGCTACGCGCCCACGACCTCGGGTGACCACCTGACCTCGAAGTTCGTCAAGACCCACCAGCGGGTCTGAGCGTGCCCGGGGTGCCGGCCGGAGCGGGGTCCCCGGTCGCTGCGTTCCACGTGGAACTGCGCCGCAGCGGCGTGACGCTGGCCGTGCCGGCCGACCGCTCGGTCCTGGAGGTCGTCGAGGAGGTGGTCCCGGTGGACTCCACCTGTCGGGCCGGGGACTGCGGGGCCTGCGTCAGCACGGTCCTGGAGGGCCGGGTGGACCACCGCTGCACGGTGCTCTCGCCCCGAGCCCGGGCGGCGGGTCGGCGGATGGCGCTGTGCGTGGACCGGTCGGTCGACCCGGTGCTGGTGCTGGACCTGTGACCGCCACCCTGCCGGTGGACCCGGTCGACGTCACCGACCCCGGGTACGCGCTGGCCTGTGAGGACGTGGTCAAGACCTACCCGGGCGTCCGGGCGCTGGACGGCGTCTCGCTGGGTCTGCGCCGGGGCAGCGTGCACGCCCTGCTCGGCGAGAACGGTGCCGGCAAGTCCACCCTGATCAAGGTGCTCACCGGCGCCGAGCGGCCCGACGCCGGCCGGGTCGTCGTGGGTGGGGTGCCCATGCGGGCGCACACCCCGGTCGCCGCCCGCCGGCTGGGCATCCGGGTGCTGCCGCAGGAGCGGCACGTGGCCGGCGAGCTCAGCGTCGGGCACAACGTGCTGCTGGACTCCCTGCCCCGGGGTGCCCTGGGCCTGGTGAGCGCCCGCGCCGTGCACCGCCGCGCGCAGGAGCACCTGGACCGGCTCGGTCTGGCCATCGACTCCCGCGCCCGCGCCGGGGACCTGTCGCCGGCGCAGCAGCAGCTGGTGGAGCTGGCCCGCACGGTCGCCCGCCCGGCGGCGGTCGTGGTGCTCGACGAGCCGACCGCATCGCTGGCCGGGGACGAGGTGGAGACGCTGTTCGGCGTCATCGCCCAGCTGCGCGCCGGGGGCACCTCGCTGCTCTACATCTCCCACCACCTGCACGAGGTCTTCGAGGTCGCCGACACCGCCACGGTGCTGCGCAACGGCCGGCACGTGCTGGACGTCCCGGTCGCCGAGACCGACACCGACAGCCTGCTGCGGGCCATGTTCGACCGGGACGTCGTCCACCAGCGGCTGCCGCGCACGCCGCGGCCGGCGCCCGGCGCGGGACCGGCACCCGCAGTGCGCGCCGTCGGGGTGTCGGTCGCCGGGTCGCTCGAGCCGGTCGACCTGGACGTCCGGCCCGGTGAGGTGCTGGCGCTGTCCGGCCCGGCCGGCTCGGGCACCTCGGTGCTGGCCGAGCTGCTCGCCGGGGTCCGCCGTCCCGATACCGGGTCGGTGGAGCTCGAGGGCCACGGCGCGCTGACCGGACGCCCGGCCGCCGCGGCGGCCGGCATCGGGTTCGTGCCGGCCGACCGCAAGCGGTCCGCCCTGCTGCTGGAGCGCTCGATCACCGAGAACCTGGCGCTGGGCCCGACCGCACCGCTGGTGCACCTGCCCGGCCGGGCCCGGCGGGCCGCCGTCGAGGCGCTGCGGGTGGGTCGGGTGCGGGCCGACGACCCCGGCCGTCCGGTCCGGGTGCTGTCCGGCGGCAACCAGCAGCGGGTCGTGTTCTCCCGCTGGCTGGCCGGCGGCTGCCGCGTGCTGGTGCTCGACCAGCCCACCGCCGGCGTCGACGTGGTCGCCAAGTTCGACATCTACGCCCAGCTGCTGGACCTCACCGCCGAGGGCGTCGCCGTCGTCGTGGTGTCCAGCGACTACGAGGAGATCGCCGCGCTGGCCGACCGGGTCGTGGTGCTGCGCGGCGGCCGGGTCACCGCCACCGTCGACGGCGCCGACGCCACCCCCGAACGCCTCTACGCGCTGGAGACCCTCGACCAGCACACCAGCGCCCCCCAGGAGGACCCCCGATGACGTCGACCGCCCCGCCCCGGGC
>NZ_CEEDOS010000011.1:0-108854 GCF_979256525.1 Klenkia sp. AC732
GAGCCCTCCCCTGCCCCCGAGGCCGACCCGACGCCGCTCCCGGCTGCGCCGGTGCCGCCGGTGGTCCGCCGCACCGTCGTGCCGATGCCCCCGCTGGACCTCGACGACCTGGCCCAGCTCCGGGCCGAGCTCGACGTCCTCGACGAGCACGACATGATCAGCGAGCTGTCCAGCGTGCCCCAGCGGCGCGGGTCGCACCGGGCGCGCAGCTACGACGTCGAGACCGGTGGAGGCCTGCCCGAGCCGGCCCGGCCCGACCCGGCGGACCTCGCCCGCCGGCTGGTCGAGCAGATCGGCGTCGACGGCCTGGGCCCCGACGGCCGGGGCGCGCACTCCCTGGGCGGTCGACCGCCGGTGCCGCCGTTCCCCGCCGGTCGTGGCCTGCCCCCGGTCCCGGGCCCGCGCGCTCTCCCCGCCGTCCCGGTGGTGGCCTCCGACACCCGGCCCCCGGTGCGGGCCCTGCCCCCGGTGCCGCCGGTCCCGGTCCGGCCCGCGGCCGAGCCGGTCCGTCGCGAGGGCCCGCTGCCGACCCTGGCCCCGCGTCCTGACCCGGTCACCCCGATCACCGCGCCCCGTCCGGTGCCACCGCCCGCACCGCGCTCCGCCGGCGCGGTCTCGCGGGTCGGCACGCTCCGTCCGGTGCCGGCGCCGGCAGCTGCGCGGACCGGGGCACCACCCCGGGTCGCCGGTCCGGCGTCGGGCCTGCTGTCCTGGCTCGGCGACCCCTCGTGAGCACGGCGTCGACCAGCCTGGACCGCGCCCGCCCGCCCACCGCGACGGCCACGGCCGCGCCGCCCGCCGCGGTGCGCAGTCCGATCCGGATCCCGATGGGCCCGGTGCTGCTGGCCTGCCTGGCGCTGGTGGTGGTGGAGCTCGTGGCGGCCCTGCTGACCATGACGCCGCTGCACACCGCACTGCTGGGTGCCTGCCTGACGGTGGTCGTCGTCTTCGGCGCCGTCTTCGCCTTCGGCGCCATCACCATCGCCGGGTTCGCCGCCGGCGCGGGTGCCGCGGGAGTCGTCGTCCTCGAGCCGCGGCACCTCGTGCTGACCCTGGTCGCGATGGCGGTGATCGCCGTGGTGTGCGGCCTGGCCCCGGGCTGGGCCCGGGTCGAGGCGTGGCAGGCGGCCCGCTCGGCCGGCGCCCCGCTGACCGGTGACGGCGTCCGCACGAGCCGGCTCCCCGGCCGGCTCGCGGTGCTGTGGCGCACCGACCGGGTCGTCGCCGCCTTCCTGGTGCTCTCCTTCCCGCCGGTCTTCGTGACCGGGGCGGTCGCCTTCATCACCTGGACGGCGACCCGCGGCTGACCCGCTCAGCTGCCGAGCAGCTCCCCGAGCACCGGCACCAGCGCCGCGAAGGCCTGCCCGCGGTGGCTGATCGCGTCCTTGTCGGCCGGGGACAGCTGCGCCGACGTCACCTGCAGGCCCTCGGGGACGAACACCGGGTCGTAGCCGAAGCCGTTGGTGCCCCGCGGCTCCCGGACGACGACCCCGCGCCACTCCCGGCGCAGCACCCGCTCGGTGCCGTCGGGGGTGACCACCGCGGCGGCGCAGACGAACGCCGCGCCCCGCCGCTCGTCGGGCACGTCGGCGAGCTGGCCCAGCAGCAGCGCGGTGTTGGCCGGGTCGTCCCCGTGCCGGCCCGACCAGCGGGCGGACAGGATGCCCGGCATCCCGTTCAGCGCGTCCACGGTGATGCCGGAGTCGTCGGCGACGGCCGGCAGACCGCTGTACCGGACGGCCTCGCGGGCCTTGAGCAGCGCGTTGTCCTCGAAGGTGGCGCCGTCCTCGGGGGCCTCCGGGTACTCCTCGACGTCGCGCAGCCCGAGCACCTGGACCCCGGGGACGGCGGTGGCCAGCAGCCGCTGCAGCTCGGCGAGCTTGCCGGCGTTGCGCGTGGCCAGCAGCAGCCGGCTCACCGGGAGACCGTGGCCTGCAGGGCCTGCTCCTGCAGGCGGGTGAGGTCGGCGCACCCGGCGACGGCGAGGTCCAGCAGCTGGTCCAGCGTCGCCCGGTCGAACACCGCGCCCTCGGCGGTGCCCTGCACCTCGACGAAGCCGCCGTCCCCGGTGCACACGACGTTCATGTCGGTCCCGGCGCGCACGTCCTCCTCGTAGGCCAGGTCCAGCCGAGGCTGGCCGTCGATGACGCCGACGCTCACCGCGGCCACCGACTGGACCAGGGGCGCCTTCTTCGCGAGCTTCTTGCGCTCCCCCAGGTACGCCACCGCGTCGGCCAGTGCCACGTAGGCCCCGGTGATGGCCGCGGTGCGGGTGCCGCCGTCGGCCTGCAGCACGTCGCAGTCCAGCGCGATCGAGTTCTCCCCCAGTGCGGACAGGTCGATGGAGGCCCGCAGCGAGCGGCCGATCAGCCGGCTGATCTCGTGCGTGCGGCCCCCGACCTTGCCCTTGACCGACTCGCGGTCGCTGCGGGTGTGGGTGGCGCGCGGGAGCATCGAGTACTCGGCGGTCACCCAGCCCAGGCCCGAGCCGCGGCGCCAGCGGGGCACGCCCTCGGTGACGCTGGCCGCGCACAGCACCCGGGTCCGGCCGAACTCGACGAGCACGGACCCCTCGGCGTGGTCCAGCCAGCCCCGGGTGATCGTCACCGGGCGCAGCTCGTCGGCACGGCGGCCGTCGGCACGGGTTCCTGCAGGTCGGGCGCTCTCGGGGAGGGTCACGTGGGACGAGGGTAGTGGGGTGGGGCGGGTGCGACGACGCCGTCGGCGCGACCGGGCGGCGCGCGGTGCACGGCACCCTCGTCGACGGTCGTCGACACCTACTGTCCGCGCTGGTCGACCCGCTGGTCAGGCCGCAGACGACAGACGAGGACCACGCCCGATGTCCCAGCACGCCGCCTCCACCGACGACGTGACCCCCGCTGCCGGGCCCGCCGAGACCCGCGAGGAGAAGCGCAGCCGCTTCCTCGAGCTCGGCGCCGCCCTGGTGCTGGGCCTCTCGGCGACGGCCACCGCCTTCGCCGCCTACCAGAGCGGCGTCCTGGGCGGCGACGCCATCGCCGGCTACTCCGAGGCCAACAACCTCACCAGCCAGGCCGCCGACGTCTACGGCGACGCGAACGGGCAGTTCAACTACGACCGCGGGCTGTTCCTCACCTACGCCGGCTACCTGGTCACCGGGGACGCCGACACCGCCGACGTCTTCCGCGACCAGTTCATGAGCGAGAACCTGCAGACGACGATCGACTGGTACGACCAGACCGGCGACGAGGTGACCGACCCCTTCGACACCGACGCCGGGTCGCCCTACGCGCTGGAGGAGTACGCCCAGGGCAACGAGCTCACCGAGCAGTCCGACTCCGTCTTCGCCCAGGCCCGGGCCAACGACGAGCAGGGCGGCCAGTTCGACGTCGCCACCGTGCTGCTGGCGCTGTCGCTGTTCTTCGCCGGCATCGCCTCGGTGTTCCGGTCCTTCGTGCCGCAGGCCGTGATGCTCGGCGTCGGCACCCTGGGGTTCCTCGCCGGCCTGGTGCAGCTGCTCGTCGCGCTCTGAGCGGTCGCGCCTGCGGCCGGGCTGCGCGAGCGGCCCGGCCACCGCACCATCGGGGCATGCGATCGGAACTGCGCCAGGTGCGCACCGGCGGCGTGCCCAGCGTCGTGGACCTGACCGACGAGTGCGCGGAGTTCGTCCGCGGCGAGGGCGACGGCCTGCTGCAGGTCTTCGTCCCGCACGCCACCGCCGGGATCGCCGTCATCGAGACCGGCGCCGGCAGCGACGACGACCTGCTGGCGCAGCTGGACGTGCTGCTGCCCACCGACGACCGGTGGCGGCACCGGCACGGCTCCCCCGGGCACGGCAGGGACCACGTGCTGCCGGCGTTCGTGCCCCCGCACGCCACCATCCCGGTGCTCGAGGGCCGGATGGCGCTGGGCACCTGGCAGCGGGTCTGCTTCGTCGACACCAACGGCGACAACCCGACCCGGCACGTCCGCTTCAGCTTCCTGGCCGGCTGAGCCGGCCACCCCGCGCCGGGGTCTGCCACCATGCACCCGTGACCGACAGCGACACCGCCACCCCGACCCGGCTCTCCCCCGGCGACCAGGCCCCTGACTTCACGTTGCCCGACGCCGACGGCAACCCGGTCTCGCTGGCCGACCGCCGTGGCCGCCGCGTGGTCGTCTACTGCTACCCGGCCGCGCTCACCCCGGGCTGCACCGCGCAGGCCGTCGACTTCACCTCGGCGGCCGGCGAGTTCGCCGAGGCCGGGCTGGACATCATCGGCATCTCCCCCGACGCCCCGGAGAAGCTGGCCCGGTTCCGGGAGCAGGAGTCGCTGTCGATCACCCTGGTCTCCGACCCGGAGAAGGAGGTCATGAAGGCCTACGGCGCCTTCGGGCCCAAGAAGCTGTACGGCAAGGAGGTCGTCGGGGTGATCCGCTCGACGTTCGTCATCGACGCCGACGGCCGGGTCGAGAAGGCCGGGTACAACGTGAAGGCCACCGGCCACGTCGCCAAGCTCCGGCGGGACCTCGGTCTGGACTGACGTCCCGTGCGGGGAGTCCCTCAACACGTGTAGCCCACCACCCGGTCGGGCACGACCGGGTGCATGAGCGAACAGATCGGCGTCACCGGGCTCGCGACCATGGGTGCCAACCTCGCCCGCAACCTGGCCCGGCACGGGCACCACGTGGTGGTGCACAACCGCACGAAGGCCAAGACCGACGCACTGATGAGCGCGCACGCCGAGGACGGCGACCTGGTCCCCGTCGAGTCCCTCGAGGACCTGGTCGCCGCCCTGGAGCGGCCCCGCAAGGTGATCGTGATGGTCGCTGCGGGCGACCCCACCGACGCCGTCATCGAGGCGATCGCACCGCTGCTGGACGAGGGAGACGTGCTGGTGGACGGCGGCAACGCCCGCTACACCGACACGATCCGGCGCACCGCCGAGCTCGGTGAGCGGGGCCTGCACTTCGTCGGCGCCGGGATCTCCGGCGGCGAGGAGGGCGCGCTGAACGGGCCGAGCATCATGCCCGGCGGCTCGGCGGAGGCCTACGCGGTCATCGGCCCGCTGCTGGAGGACATCTCCGCCCACGTCGACGGCGAGCCCTGCTGCACCCACGTGGGCACCGACGGCGCCGGGCACTTCGTCAAGATGGTGCACAACGGCATCGAGTACGCCGACATGCAGCTCATCGCCGAGGCCTACGACCTGCTGCGCCAGGGCCTGGGGATGACGCCGGCCGAGATCGGGGACGTGTTCGCCACCTGGAACGAGGGCGACCTGCGGTCCTACCTGATCGAGATCACCGCCGAGGTGCTGCGGCACACCGACGCGAAGACCGGCAAGCCCTTCGTCGACGTCGTGCTGGACGAGGCGGAGCAGAAGGGCACGGGCCGCTGGACCGTGCAGTCCGCACTGGACCTGGGCACCCCGGTCTCCGGCATCGCCGAGGCCGTCTTCGCCCGTGCGCTGTCCGGCCACGTCGACCAGCGCGCCGCCGCCCAGGAGGTGCTCCCGGGCCCCGGCCGCGACTGGGACGACCAGGTCGCCGACCGGGAGGCGTTCACCGAGAGCGTCCGCCAGGCGCTCTACGCGGCCAAGGTGGTCGCCTACTCCCAGGGCTTCGACCAGATCGCGAGGGGCGCAGAGGAGCACGGCTGGGACGTCGACCGTGGCGCCCTCGCCGCGATCTGGCGGGACGGCTGCATCATCCGGGCCGCGTTCCTGGACCGGGTCCGCCAGGTCTTCAGCGATGAGCCCGACCTGACCACGTTGCTGACCAACGAGTACTTCCGGGACGCCGTCGCCGACGCCCAGGAGGGCTGGCGCCAGGCGGTCGCCGGCGCCGCCCGGCACGGCGTGCCCGCCCCCGGGTTCGCCAGCGCGCTGGCCTACTACGACGGGCTGCGCGCGGAGCGCTCCCCCGCCGCCCTCATCCAGGGCCTGCGCGACCGGTTCGGCTCGCACACCTACAAGCGCGTCGACGCCGACGGCTCCTTCCACACGATGTGGTCCGAGGACCGCCGCGAGGTCGAGGCCTGACCCGCACCGAGTGACAGCCGAGGGGGCGCGCCGCACGTGGGCGCGCCCCCTCAGCCGTCACTCGGCGGCGCGGGCGGCGGCCTTGCGGCGCTTGCCCTCGTGCATGGCGGCGACCCGGGCGACCGGGATGGTGTGGCCCTCGGCGACGACATCGGCATCCAGCAGCTGGGGTGCGGGCAGTGCGTCGGCCCACGGGTCGCCGGCGATCCGGGCGGCCGCGTCGGTGACGGTGGTGCCGCGCGGGTCGGCGGCGTCCAGGTCCTCCCAGGAGACCGGCGCGGACACCGGCAGGCCGGGGCGGGCGCGCGGGGAGTAGGCGACGGCGATGGTGCCGCGGCCCGAACGGGTCGAGTCCACGAACACCCGGCCACCGCGCTCGGCGACGACGTAGGCCGTGGTGGCCACCCCGGGGTCCAGGGCAGCGGTGCGGGCGGCCAGTGCGCGGGTGGCCGCGGCGACGTCCTCGTGCGAGGACCCGCGCACCGGGACGACGAGGTGCAGCCCGCGCGAGCCGGTGGTCTTGACGGCCGCGGTCAGTCCGGCGTCGGCCAGCGCCTGCCGCGCCAGCCGGGCGGTGGCGACGACGGCGCTGAAGGGCCCGTCGTCGGGCGGGTCGAGGTCCAGCACCAGGCCGGTGGGCTCACCGAACCCCTCGGCGGTCGACCAGGTGGAGAAGGGGACGTGCAGTTCGACGGCCCGCTGGTTGGCCAGCCACAGCAGCGTGCGCCGGTCCTCGACCAGCACCTGGTGCACCTCGCGCTTGGCCCGGTCGGACCAGGTGGCCGCGGTCCGCACCCAGTCCGGGGCACCCTTGGGCACGTCGCGCTGCACGAAGGCCGCGGCTCCCGGGCGGATCCGCACCGCGGTCAGCGGGCGCCCGGCCAGCAGCGGCACCAGCCGGTCGGCGAAGGCGTCGTAGTGCTCCAGCAGCGCCCGCTTGGTCACCCCGAGCCCGTCACCCAGTTCGTCGTCCAGGCTGGAGAACGAGACGCCGTCCCGTTCCTCCTTCTCTGCTGCTGCCACCGGGCCTCCTCAGACCTCGTAGACCCCGAGCGGGACGACGAGTTCGGTCTCGCCGAACACCTCGGACGCTGCTGCCAGCTGGGCGGACCGGTCCACCCACGGCGGCACGTGGGTCAGCAGCAACCGGCCCACCCCGGCGTCCCGGGCGTGCTCGCCGGCCTCGCGGCCGGTCAGGTGCAGGTCCGGGGGCAGCCCGGGCACGTCGGGGTGCGCCGCCTCGGCCAGCAGGACGTCGGCCCCCCGGGCCAGCGCGACCACGGCCGGGCTGACGCCGGTGTCGCCGGTGTAGACCAGCGACCGCCCGCCGGCGGTGAGCCGCACGGCGTGGCACTCCACCGGGTGGGCGGTGCGCGCGGTGGAGACCTGGAAGGGCCCCAGCTGCCACTCCCCCGGCCCGATGGCGAACACGTCGAACACGTCGTCGACCGGGCCGTCGGCGGCGTCGTAGGCCAGCCGCAGCCGACGGTCCGCGCCCACGGGGGCGTACAGCGGCACCCGGTCGCGGGTGGAGCGCCCCGAGTACCGCTTCCAGACGACGAAGGGCGCGACGTCCAGGCAGTGGTCGGCGTGCAGGTGGGAGAGGAACACGGCGTCGACCGCGTCCGGGTCGACCACCCGCTGCAGCGCCCCGAAGGCCCCGTTGCCCAGGTCCAGCAGCAGCCGGTAGCCCTCGTGCTCGACGAGGTAGCAGGAGGCCGGGGAGTCCGGGCCGGGTGCCGAGCCCGAGCAGCCGACGACGGTGAGCCTCACGCTGCCTGCACCTGGTCGATCTCCGGGCCCAGGAACCGCCGGCCGAGGCGGGCGAAGGGCTCGGGGTCACCGGTGGCCAGGAAGGCGTGCCGCGGGGGCCCGGCGGACTCCGGGCGCAGCAGGTCGGCGGTGGTGAGCACCCGGTAGACGTCCTTGGCGGTCTCCTCCGCGCTGGACACCAGGGTCACGCCGTCGCCCAGGACGAGGGAGAGGACCCCGGTGAGCAGCGGGTAGTGCGTGCAGCCCAGCACGACCGTGTCGACGTCGGCGGCCAGCAGCGGGTCCAGGTAGGACTGGGCCAGCCCCAGCAGCTGGCGCCCGCTGGTCACCCCGCGCTCGACGAAGTCCACGAAGCTGGGGCAGGCGGCGCTGGTGACGGTGACCTGCGGGGCGGCGGCGAAGGCGTCGGGGTAGGCGCCGGAGGTGATGGTCGCGGTGGTGCCGATGACCCCGACCCGCCCGCTGCGGGTGGCGGCGGTGGCCCGCCGCACGGCCGGCAGCACGACCTCCACGACCGGGACGTCGTACCGCTCGCGGGCGTCGCGAAGGCACGCGGCGCTGGCCGAGTTGCACGCCACCACCAGCATCTTGACCCCGGCCTCGACCAGGTCGTCCATGACGGCCAGGGAGTGCGCGCGGACCTCGGCGATCGGCAGCGGACCGTAGGGGCCGTTGCGGGTGTCCCCGACGTAGCGGACGGACTCGTGCGGCAGTTGGTCCAGCACGGCCCGCACGACGGTGAGACCACCCACCCCGGAGTCGAACACCCCGATCGGTGCGTCCGCAGCGCTCTCCGGGTTCCCCATCTCGGGCCCCAGGCTAGCGGTCTGCAGGGCCCCGCAGCACGGTGGCGGCCGGCAGCAGCAGCCCGTCGCCGGCCCACCGGGCCCCGGCCAGGTCACGCACCACGAGGTCGGCGGGGGTGGCCAGGGCCTCCTCGCCGATGCCCAGCACCCGGCAGCCCGCGGCCAGTCCGGCGGCGATGCCGCTGGGGCTGTCCTCGAGCACCAGGGCCCGGGCCGGCTCGACTCCGAGCCCGCGCGCAGCGGCCAGGTAGCCGGCCGGGTCGGGCTTGCCGGCGGTGACGTCCTCGGCGGCGACGAAGACCTCGGGCACCGGGATGCCGGCGCTGCGCAGCCGGGCGGTCGCCAGGGCGCGGGTGCCGGAGGTGACCACGGCCCAGCTCCCCACCGGCAGCATGGCCAGCAACGCCGGGACGCCGGCCATGGCGGCGACGACCTCGGCGTCCTCCAGCTCGAAGGCGTCGATCAGCGCGGTCGCAGCCGCCCGCTGCTCCTCGGCCACGAGCAGCGCGACCGTGTCCGCGGCCCGGCGGCCGTGCACGATCGACAGCGCGGCCTCGGGCTCCAGGTCGTGCGCGAGGGCCCACCGGCTCCAGGCGCTCTCCACGGCGGCGAGGCTGTCGACCAGCACGCCGTCGTTGTCGAAGAGGAGCCCGGCGGCGGGGACGTGCAGGTCGGGGGCGAGCTCGTCGTTCAGGCCCACAGCTGGCCCTCCAGGGCGGCGGTGGCCTCGTCCAGGGTGCCGCCGTAGGCGCCGGTGGACAGGTACTTCCACCCGCCGTCGCAGACGATGAAGCAGATGTCGGCCTTGCGCCCGGCCGCCACCTCCTTGTCCGCGATGCCCAGCGCGGCGTGCAGGATCGCCCCGGTCGAGATGCCGGCGAAGACGCCCTCGCGCTCGACGAGCTGGCGGGTGCGGTGCACGGCGTCGTCGGGGCCCACGGAGAACCGGCTGTCGAGCAGGTCGGCGTCGTAGAGCTCGGGGATGAACCCCTCGTCGATGTTGCGCAGGCCGTAGACCAGCTCGCCGTAGCGCGGCTCGGCGGCGATCACCTGCACACCGGGCTTGTGCTCACGCAGGTACCGGGAGACCCCCATGAGCGTGCCGGTGGTGCCCAGGCCGGCGACGAAGTGGGTGATCGAGGGCAGGTCGGCCAGGATCTCCGGGCCGGTGCCGGTGTAGTGCGCCTCGGCGTTGGCCGGGTTGCCGTACTGGTAGAGCATCACCCAGTCCGGGTTCTCCGCCGCGAGCGCCTTGGCCTGCCGGACGGCCTCGTTGCTGCCGCCGGCGGCCGGTGATCCGATGATCTGCGCGCCGTACATCTCCAGCAGCTGCCGCCGCTCCACCGAGGTGTTCTCGGGCATGACGCAGATGAGCCGGTAGCCGCGCTGGCGGGCGACCATGGCCAGCGAGATGCCGGTGTTGCCGCTGGTCGGCTCCAGGATGGTCGCTCCGGGCCGCAGCCGCCCCTCCTTCTCCGCCGCCTCGATCATCGCGATGGCGGCCCGGTCCTTGATCGACCCGGTCGGGTTGCGGTCCTCGAGCTTGGCCCACAGCCGGACGTCGGCGGTGGGCGAGAGGGACGGCAGCCCGACCAGCGGGGTGCCGCCGAGGGAGTCGACGAGCGAGGCGAAACGGGCCACGGGGGCAGCTCCTGTGGGGTCGGGGTCAGCCGCCGGCGACCGCGGGCAGGATGGTGACGGAGTCGCCGTCCTTGACCGGGGTGTCCAGCGAGCCGGTGAAGCGGACGTCCTCGTCGTTGACGTAGACGTTGACGAAGCGGTGCAGCTTGCCCTCGTCGGTGACCAGGCGGCTCTTGATGCCCGGGTGCTGGCCCTCGATGTCGTCGACCAGCGCGCCCAGGGTCTCCCCGGCGCCGGAGACGGTCTTGTTGCCGCCGGTGTGGGTGCGCAGGATGGTGGGGATCCGGACCTCGATGGCCATGACGTACCTCTTCTGATCAGTGGGGTGTGCCCCGCGCAGCACGCAGCGAGGTCGGGCGCTACCAGGTGGAACGTCCTGGACAGGACTCTGATTCCACCGGCCCCCTCGCAGGGCCCCGCGGCGCGCGGAGCACGTCGCGGGGGCGAGGGGGTCCTTCTTCAGTCGTAGACGACCGTGGTGGGCGAGTGCCCGAAGAGGTAGGACTCGACGACCTCGACGTCCTCCTCGGTGACCACGCCGTCGACGATCCGGAAGCTCCGGAACTCGACGTCGTCACCGGCCAGGCCGGTCTGCGCACCGTGCTCGCGGGTGGACACGAGCACGTAGTGCGCGAACGGCTCGGAGGCGTAGCTGACGTCGGTGCGCGAGGGGTGGGCCTCGGTCGCGGTGTGCGAGTGGTAGACGACGACGGGGACCTCGTCGCGGTCGTCCATCTCCCGGTAGAGCCTGAGCAGGTCGGCGCTGTCGAACTCGTAGAACGTGGGCGACCGGGCGGCGTTGAGCATCGGGATGAACCGCTCCGGCCGGTCGCTGCCCTCGGGGCCGGCGACGACGCCGCACGCCTCGTCGGGGTGGTCGGCCCGGGCGTGCGCGACGATCGCGTCGCGGGTCGCCCGGTCGATGCGCAGCACGGAGGCCAGTCTAGGCCTCGCCCGGCCCCTCCCCGCCCCCGGGGATGCCGGCCCGGGGTCCGCGCTCCGCCGGACCGGTACGGTGCCGACTCGTGGAGCACCGTTGCTGATCGAGGTCCTGATGGTGGTCGGCGTGCTGGTGGTCGCCGTCCCGGCCCTCGTGCTGGGGGTCCGCCGGCTGTCCCGGCGGGGCGCCCGGACGCTGAAGCCCACCGGCGCGGACCGCACGGAGTACGTGATCGTCGTCGTCGGCCGGGTGCTCGGGCTGTTGCTGGTGCTGGCCCTGAGCGCGGTGGTCCTGCTGGCCTCGATCGGCGGGCTGGTGAAGGGCCTGACCGTGCCGAACCTGGTCTACGTGTTCTTCGTGCTGGACCTGCTGCTGGCCTCGCTGGTCGTGCTCACCTCCGGCGGCCCCCGGCGACCAGCGCGTCGACGAGGGACCCCTGCACGGCGGTGAGCCAGCCGTAGACGGCGTGCTGCTGGGCCTCCTCCCCCTCGGGGTCGGTGGGCGGCTCGGTGTCTGCGGTGATGCCCAGCCGGGTGCCCAGGGCCAGCCGCAGGTCGTTCGTGGTCCGCAGCCAGGCGCGGGCCTGGTCCTCGTCGAGCCGGACCTCCCCGCCCCCCTCGGGCGTGCTGGCCCGCACGACCGCGAGGTCGTCGGCCTTCCCCTCGCGCAGCGAGGCCTCGGTGAGGTCCCGGTAGTCCCGGGCGATCTCGGTGTCCGAGGCGTGCCCGGGCGGCAGCAGCCGGTCCAGCACCGGGTCCCCGCCGGCGTCGTCGCCGTCCAGGGACAGCAGCTGCTCCAGCTGGTCGACCAGCAGCCCCAGCACCCGCACCTCGGCGTCGACCAGCCCGCCGACGACGACGTCGCCGCGGCGGCGGAAGGGCTTCACGCGTCCCTCTGGTAGCTGGCCCACAGGCCGTAGGCGTGCAGCCGGCTGGTGTCGTGCTCCATCCGCTCCCGCGGGCCCGAGCTCACGATCGCCCTGCCCTCGTGGTGCACCTGCAGCATGAGCGTCGTGGCGGTGGGCTCGTCGTAGCCGAAGAGCTCCTGCAGCACGAACGTCACGTAGGTCATCAGGTTCACCGGGTCGTCCCACACGACGGTGACCCACGGCCGGTCGAGCTCGAACTCCTCGCCGGTGGTCGTGTCGGGGGTGACCTCGGGCGTCACCGTCCGCTCGGGGGCTGTGCGCTCAGGCGCGAGGGGTCCGGCCACGGCACCACTCTAGGTCGCCCCCTACGCTCCAGCTCCATGCCGCTGGGGTCCGCTCTGCTCACCGACCGGTACGAACTGACGATGCTGGCTGCCGCCCTGGCCGACGGCACCGCCGACCGGGACTGCGTCTTCGAGGTCTTCGGACGGCGGTTGCCGCACGGCCGCCGCTACGGCGTCGTGGCCGGCACCGGCCGGCTGCTGGAGCACCTGGTCGACTTCCGGTTCGGCGACGACGAGCTGGCCGCGGTCCGCGAGCAGGGCCTCACCGACCCTGCGCTGCTGGACTGGCTGGCCGACTTCTCCTTCACCGGCGACGTCGAGGGCTACGCCGAGGGCGAGCTGTACTTCCCCGGCTCCCCGGTGCTCACCGTGCGGGCGCCGTTCGGGCAGGCCGTGCTGCTGGAGACCCTGGCTCTCTCGATCCTCAACCACGACTCCGCGATCGCCTCGGCCGCCGCCCGGATGGTCGGCGCCGCCGGCGGTCGGCCGTGCATCGAGATGGGCTCCCGGCGCACCCACGAGGAGGCCGCCGTCGCCTCCGCCCGCGCCGCATGGCTGGTCGGGTTCGCCTCCACGTCCAACCTCGCCGCAGGCGCCCGGTACGGCGTCCCCACCGCGGGCACCAGCGCGCACGCGTTCACCCTGCTCCACGACGACGAGGCCGCCGCCTTCCGCGCGCAGGTCGCGGCCCTGGGCACCGGGACCACGCTGCTCGTCGACACCTACGACACGATGCAGGGCATCGCGACGGCGATCGAGGTCGCCGGCACCGAGCTCGGTGCGGTGCGCCTGGACTCCGGAGACCTGGGCCTGCTGGCCACCCAGGCGCGCGAGCTGCTGGACTCCCTGGGCGCCACCGGCACCCGGGTGACCGTCACCAGCGACCTGGACGAGTACGCCATCGCCGCGCTGGCCGCCGCCCCCGTCGACGGCTACGGCGTGGGCACCTCGCTGGTCACCGGCTCCGGCGCCCCCACCGTCGGGATGGTCTACAAGCTCGTCGAGCGCGACGGCGTCCCGGTGGCCAAGAACAGCGAGGGCAAGCGGTCGGTCGGCGGCCGCAAGACCGCCGTCCGTCGGCACGACGCGTCGGGCACCGCGACCGCGGAGGTCGTCGTCCCCGGGGACGTCGAGGGCCGGGACGGCGACCGGGCGCTGACCGTGCCACTGGTGCGCGGCGGGGAGCTGGTGTCCACCGACACCCCGGCGCAGGCACTGCGGGCCGCCCGCGCCCACCACGAGCAGGTCCGCACGGCGCTGCCACCCGAGGCGTGGTCCTTGTCCCGCGGGGAGCCCGCCATCGACACCGTCACCGCCTGAGCGGGGGCCCCGGGGGCGCGGCAGGATGGTCGGCATGACCCGTGCGCTGATCGTCGTGGACGTGCAGAACGACTTCTGCGAGGGCGGCAGCCTGGCCGTCGCCGGCGGGGCGGCCGTGGCTGCGGCCGTCACCGAGCACGCCGGGCAGGGCCTGGAGCGCGGCGAGTACGCCCACGTCGTCGCCACCCGGGACCACCACGTCGACCCGGGCGGGCACTTCTCCGACGCCCCGGACTTCGTGGAGACCTGGCCGCGGCACTGCGTGGTCGGCACCGACGGCGTCGACCTGCACCCGGCCCTGGACCGGGGCCTGCTGCGCGCGGTCTTCGACAAGGGCGAGCACGCCGCGGCCTACTCCGGCTTCGAGGGCAGCAGCGAGGGCACCGGGCTGGCTGACTGGCTGCGCTCCCACGGTGTCGACGACGTCGACGTGGTCGGCATCGCGACCGACCACTGCGTGCGGGCGACCGCGCTGGACGCCGTCGGGGCCGGCTTCACCACCCGGGTGCTGCTGCCCCTGACGGTCGGGGTGGCCGAGGGCACGACGGCCGCGGCCCTGGAGCAGCTGCGCACCGCGGGCGTGCAGCTGTCCGGGGAGCCCCAGCGCTTCTAGACCCCCGGGTCACACCGCGTCGAGGACCTCGTCGCGGGTGAAGCCCAGCACCTGCAGCACCGCGTCCAGGTAGGGCTGGTTCAGCGCCGTGTGCGCCTGCTCCCGCACGAAGGGCTTGGCGTTGAACGCGATGCCCAGCCCTGCAGCGGCCAGCATGTCCAGGTCGTTGGCGCCGTCTCCGACCGCGACGGTCTGGTCCAGCGGGACGCCGAACTCGGCGGCGAACCGGGCCAGGGCCCGGGCCTTGCCGGGCCGGTCGACGATCTCCCCGACCAGACCACCGGTCAGCACGCCGTCGGCGACCTCGAGGGTGTTGGCGGCGGCGAAGTCCAGGCCCAGCGAGGCTGCCAGCGGGTCGGTGATCTGGGTGAAGCCGCCGGAGACGATGCCGCAGCGGAAACCCAGCCGCTGCAGGGTGCGGATCAGGGTGCGCGCCCCCGGGGTCAGCACGAGGTGCTCGCGGACCTCGTCCAGGACGCTGACCGGCAGCCCGGCCAGCGCGGCCACCCGGGCCCGGAGGGACTGCTCGAAGTCCAGTTCACCGTTCATCGCGGCGGCGGTGATCCGGCCGACCTCCGCAGCCCGCCCCGCCCGCGCCGCCAGCTCGTCGATGACCTCACCGCGCACCAGCGTCGAGTCCACGTCGAGCACGATCAACCGCTTGTTGCGCCGGGCCAGGCCCACCTGCTCGACGGCGACGTCGGCACCGGTGGCCGCCGCGACCGCGCCCAGGGCGGCCCGCAGCGGGGCGGCCTCGGCGCCGGAGACGGTCAGCTCGAAGCTGGTGACGGGGTAGTCCGAGAGGCGGCGGATCGCGTCGATGTTGCCGCCGACGTCGGCGATGGCGCGGGCGGCGCCACCGACCGCCTCCGGGGGCACCGGACGGCCCAGCACGATCACGTGGTGCCTGCGGACGCCGTCGGCGACCAGCCCCGTCGCCCCGGCCGCGGGCTCCACGAGCACCTGCACCCCGGCCTCGTCACCGACCCGGGCGGCGACCGGACGCAGGCGCGCGACCAGCGCGGCGTCGTCGTCGGCACCGTGCTCCTGCACCACCACGCCGAGCACCAGCTGGCCGTGCACCACGACCTGCTCCACGTCGACGACCTCCAGCGCCGGCAGGACGGCCAGGGCGGCGAAGAGCCGGGCGGTCACCCCCGGCCGGTCGGCACCGGTCACGGTCAGCAGCGCGCCGGCGTGCGGGACGTCGACCACCGGATCCGCGGTGCCCTCGGTGTTCGGGGCCGGGGTGGTCGGGGCCGGGGTGGTCGGGACGTCCTGCTCGGGGCCGGTCACGGCGGTCATCGTGCCCGACGTGGGACTGCGGTCCTGCACACACTCCCGCGGACGCGCGAACGCCCCGCGGGCCGGTGGCCTGCGGGGCGTTCGTGGTGACGTGCGCTACCGACTCAGAACGGGTCGGGGTCGTTGGCGCCCTGACGGGCACCGGTGCCGTCCACCAGCTCGCTGGCGTACGGGCCGTGCTTCTTGCCGGCGTGCGCCTCGGCCTCCATGCGCTCCCGCAGGTGCGGGTAGTGCAGCTCGAACGCGGGGCGCTCGGAGCGGATGCGCGGGATCTCCAGGAAGTTGTGCCGCGGCGGCGGGGACGACGTCGCCCACTCCAGGGAGTTGCCGTGGCCCCAGGGGTCGTCGCGCAGTGCGAGCTGCCCGTACTTCCAGGACTTCACGACGTTGTAGAGGAACGGCAGCGTCGAGGCGCCCAGCACGAAGGACCCGATCGTGGAGATCGTGTTCAGCGTGGTGAAGCCGTCGGTGGGCAGGTAGTCGGCGTAGCGACGCGGCATGCCCTCGTTGCCCAGCCAGTGCTGCACCAGGAACGTGGCGTGAAAGCCGATGAACGTCAGCCAGAAGTGCACCTTGCCCAGCCGCTCGTCCATCATCCGGCCACACATCTTGGGGAACCAGAAGTAGATGCCGGCGTAGGCGGCGAAGACCACGGTCCCGAAGACCACGTAGTGGAAGTGCGCCACGACGAAGTAGGTGTCCGAGACGTGCCAGTCCACCGGCGGGGAGGCCAGCAGCACGCCGGTCAGACCGCCGAGGAGGAAGGTCACCAGGAAGCCGATGGAGAACAGCATCGGCGTCTCGAAGGTCAGCTGCCCCCGCCACATCGTGCCGATCCAGTTGAAGAACTTGATGCCGGTGGGCACGGCGATGACGTAGGACAGGAAGCTGAAGAACGGCAGCAACACCGCACCGGTGGCGAACATGTGGTGTGCCCACACGGTCAGCGACAGGGCGCCGATGGCGATGATCGCGAAGATCATGCCCTTGTAGCCGAACAGCGGCTTGCGGCTGAACACCGGGATGATCTCGGAGATGATCCCGAAGAACGGCAACGCGATGATGTAGACCTCGGGGTGCCCGAAGAACCAGAAGAGGTGCTGCCACAGCATCGGCCCGCCGTTGGCGGCGGAGAAGACCAGCGCACCCAGGTGGCGATCGGCCAGCAGCGCCATCAGGGCCGCGGTCAGGATCGGGAAGGCCAGCAGGATCAGGACGCTGGTGACCAAGGCGGCCCACACGAAGATGGGCATCCGGAACATGGTCATGCCCGGGGCCCGCAGGCAGACGATCGTGGCGATGAAGTTGACGCCACCGAGGATCGTGCCCAGGCCGGACACGGCCAGGCCGGCGATCCACAGGTCCCCACCGGCACCCGGGGAGTTCGTCACGTCCGAGAGGGGGCTGTAGGCGAACCAGCCGAAGTCGGCCGCACCACCGGGGGTAAAGAACCCGGAGATCATGATCAGCCCACCGAACAGGAACAGCCAGTAGCTGAAGGCGTTCAGGCGCGGGAAGGCGACGTCGGGGGCGCCGATCTGCAGCGGCAGGATCAGGTTCGCGAACGCGAAGAACAGCGGCGTCGCGAAGAAGAGCAGCATCACCGTGCCGTGCATGGTGAACAGCTGGTTGTACTGCTCGTTCGACAGGTACTGGAGGCCAGGCCGCGCCAGCTCGCCGCGCATGAGCATGGCCATGAGGCCACCGATCATGAACCAGCTGAACGACGTGGCCATGTACATCAGGCCGATGGTCTTGTGGTCCGTGGTCCGCAGCAGCATCGAGAGCCGCGAACCCTTCTCGGCCACGTGAGCCGGGCTGGGCCGGCTCACGATCGGAGCGGGGGCGATCGTCACGTCCCGGAGCTTAGACGGTGTGCACGCCCGCTGTGCGTGGGATGGGTGACGCCGCTCCGGCGGGGTCCGAGAGGCGTGCCACCCCCACCCTCGAGCGTGTCCCAGGTCTCCTCGGGGCGGGCCACTGACCTGCGGGAACGGGTCGGAAGGGGTGCTTCCGCAGGCGGGCGTCCACTCCCCCGTCGGGACCAGATCGTGACCCGCGGACGGTTTGGGGCCGCTCAGGCAGGGCACATGATCATCTGCGTTGGAGAGACCGACGCACCGACGGCGCCCCGGCGCCGTCACACCCTTGGAGGTCCCCCCGTGATCTGGAACATCATCGTCTTGATCGTCATCGGCCTCGTGGCCGGTTTCATCGCCCGGGCCGTCATCCCCGGCAAGCAGGACCTCTCGATCGTCGCCACGATCGTGCTGGGCATCATCGGCTCCCTGGTCGGCAACCTGCTGGGCAGCCTCATCAGCGGCAACGGCTTCGAGCTGGGCACCGCCGGCTGGATCGGCTCCATCGTCGGCGCGATCATCGTGCTGGGCGTCTACGTGGCCGTCAGCGGCCGCAAGTCCGTCCGACGCTGACCCCGGCGGTCCCACAGACCGCGTAGGACCTCCGACGAGGGCCCGGCCACCAGGCCGGGCCCTCGTCTGCGTCTGCGGCCCGCTCAGCTCCCTGCGGCGTGGGTCGAGACGTCGACGGCCACGGTGACCCCCACCCGGGCCGGCAGCGCGGCCACGGCGGCGTCCAGGGCCCCCGGCGCCAGGTGCCGCGCGTGCGGGCCCATCCCCACCAGCGTCCGCACCGCGCCGTGGTCGAGCTCGAGCACCTCGCGGTGCCCACCCGTCGCGACCGGGTGCAGGTGCGGTTCCAGCGAGGCGGCCAGCCGCGCGGCCTTGTCCGGGTCCACCGAGAGCAGGCCCAGCGGGCCGACCAGCTCCCCCAGGTGGTCCGCCGCCGGGGTCACCACCACCAGCCGCCCGCCCGGTGCCAGCACCCGCGCGGTCTCCGCGCCGTTGCGCGGGGCGAAGACCACCAGCACCCGGTCGATCGAGGCCGGACGCACCGGCCAGGCCGACCAGCTGTCCGAGACCACCGCCATCGCCCGGGGGTGCGCCCGGGCGGCCCGGCGGGCCGCGTACCGGGAGGCGTCCAGGACCACCCCGACGGCGGCGGGAGCTCGGTCGAGCACGCCGGCCAGGTGGTCCCCGGTACCCCCACCCAGGTCCAGCAGCGTGCCGGGCTCCCCCTCGGCCAGCACCGCGTCGGCCAGCGCCGACGTCACCCCGGCGTAGTGGCCGGCGGCCAGGAAGCCGGCCCGGTCGGCGACCATCGCCGCCGAGTCGCCTCCGTGCCGGGACCCCGAGGGCGGCAGCAGGGTGACGTGGCCCTGGCGGGCCCGATCGAACGCGTGCCCGGCTGCGCAGCGCAGCGACTCCCCCGCCACCGTGAACCCCTCGCCGCAGACCGGGCAGGCGAGCAGCGCGACCGCGGCGGGCGGCAGGGGCGGGCTCACGTGCGCGGGGGCAGCCGGTGCAGCACGACGTCGCGCAGCACGCCGGCATCGGCGACCGCGGTCAGGTAGGTGCAGTGCGGCTGGCGCCGGCGGTCGGTCGGCGAGCCCGGGTTGAGCAGCCGCAGTCCGGTGGCGGTCGTGGTGTCCCAGGGGATGTGGCTGTGGCCGAACACCAGCACGTCGGTGTCCGGGTAGCCCACCGAGCAGCGTGCCTCGCGGCCCTTCGCGTCCCCGGTCTCGTGCACCACGGCCAGGCGGACGCCCTCGATCTCGACCCGGGCCACCTCGGGCAGCCGCTCGCGCAGCGGGCCGTGGTCGTTGTTGCCGTGGACGCCGACCAACCGGTGCGCCCGGCGCTCCAGCTCGTCGAGCAGGGCCACGTCGACCCAGTCGCCGGCGTGGACGACGACATCGGTGGCATCGATCTCACGCCAGAGGGAATGCGGCAGGTCCCTCGCCCGCTTGGGCAGGTGCGTGTCGGCGATCACCGTCAGACGTGCAGGCACGCCACCATCGTCGCAGCTCTCCCCCCACCACCCGGCCGACGTCGTCCGCACCGTGGCTCCCCGCTCCCCGCACCCCTCGAGGAACCCCGTGACCGACCCCGCCCGCGACCGGCCCACCGCCGCGTCCGCCGACCACCCCTACCCGCAGCGCTGGCTGGCCCTGGCCGTCATCGCCGTGACCGTGCTGATGATCGTGCTGGACGCGACCATCGTGAACATCGCGCTGCCCGCCGTCTCGGTGGACCTCGACATCAGCGAGGCCAACCAGCAGTGGATCGTCACCGCCTACACGCTGACCTTCGGTGGCTTCCTGCTGCTGGGCGGGCGCATCGCCGACTTCTGGGGCCGCAAGCGCACCTACCTGGTGGGTGCCGTCGGCTTCGCGCTGGCCTCCGCACTGGGGGGTCTGGCCACCAACGAGGCGCTGCTGTTCGCCGCCCGCGCCCTGCAGGGCACCTTCGGCGCCCTGCTGGGCCCCGCCTCGCTCGCGCTGATCACCGTGCTGTTCACCGATGCTGCCGAGCGGGCCAAGGCCTTCGCGGTCTACGGCGCGATCGCCGGTGGCGGCTCCGCCGTGGGCCTGCTGCTGGGCGGCGTGCTCACCGAGTACGCCGACTGGCGCTGGTGCTTCTGGGTCAACGTGCCGATCGCGGTGCTGGCGGTCGTCGCGGCCTGGCGCATCGTGCCCGAGAGCAAGGCCTCCGGTGAGACGAAGTACGACGTCCCGGGTGCCGTGCTGATCACCGTCGGCCTCGCGTCGCTGGTCTACGGGTTCACCAAGGTCGCCGAGGCGGCCCAGGCCGGCGACGGCAGCAGCCCGTGGGCGAACGGCCCGGCGCTGACCTTCATCCTGCTGGGCGTCGCGCTGATCGTGGCCTTCGTCGTCGTGGAGTTCCGGGTGCGCAACCCGTTGCTGCCGATGCGGCTGGTGCTGGACCGCAACCGCGGTGGCGCCTACCTGACCGCCACCCTGGTGGGGGCCGGGCTGATCGGCTCGTTCTTCTTCCTGAGCCTGTACTTCCAGCAGGTGCTGGGCTACACCCCGGTCAGCGCGGGCTTCGCCTCGCTGCCGGTGACCGCCGGCGTCCTGGTGGCGGCCGGGGCGGCCAGCCAGCTGGTGCCCCGGATCGGCCCCAAGCCGCTGATGGTCGCCGGTGGGCTCTTCGCCGCGGGCGGGTTGTTCACCCTGTCCTTCCTCGGCCTGGACACCCCGTTCTGGCAGGTCGCCCTGCCGGGCCAGCTGCTGCTGGGCCTGGGACTGGGCTTCACCTTCGTGCCGCTGTCCAACCTGGCGCTCGTGGGTGTCGGCGAGCACGACGCCGGCGCGGCCAGCGCGGTCCTGCAGGCCGTCCAGCAGGTCGGTGCCTCCATCGGGACGGCGCTGCTGGCGACCTTCTCGGTCACCGCCATCACCAACTCCCTCGCCGACCGCCCGGCGACCGAGCAGGACCCGGTGGCCCCGCTCGTCGCCCAGGTCGAGGGCTACACGACGGCCTTCACCTGGGGTGCCGGGCTGCTGCTGGTGGCCGCGATCGCCTCGGCCGTGCTCATCCAGGCCAGCAAGGACGACCTGCCGGCCGAGATGGCCGTGCACGCCGGCTGACCGGACACACAGACGGCCCGGCACCCCCTCGGGGGCGCCGGGCCGTCTGGCGTCCGGGCTCCGGGTGGCTCAGCGCCCGGAGGCGGCCATGGCCTTGAGGCGGGCGTTGTAGGCGTCCAGCTCGACGTCCCCGACCCGGTCGATCGTGCGGTCACGGGTCTTGTTGCGGCGGGTCTCGGACCCGGCCCACTGGAAGAACACGACGGCCAGCACCAGCACGGTGGGCAGCTCGCCGAAGGACCAGGCGATGGACCCCGCCGTGGTCTGGTCGGCCAGCGGGTCCACCCCCCACGAGGACGGCGGGTTGGCGAAGGTCTCCACCACCAGGGTGTCGGCCATCATGATCGCGACGCCGAAGAAGGCGTGGAAGGGCATGGGGAGCAGCAGCTCGATCATCCGACCGGCGTGCCCGACGGTCCGCGGCCACGGGTCCTGGCCCAGCAGCGGCCCGAAGAACAACAGCCCGGTGACGGTGAAGTGGGCGAGCATGAACTGGTGACCCAGCGGGTCGGCCATCAGGTCGTCGAACAGCGGGGTGAAGTAGACCCCGTAGAGGCTGACGATGAACAGCGGGATCGTGAACCCGGGGTGTGCGAGGAACTGGGCGAGCCGGCTGTGCAGCGCCTCCAGCAGCAGCGCCCGCGGTGCGCCGGCGGCGCCCTTGCCCCGGGGCAGGGCCCGCAGCGCCATCGTCACCGGGGAACCGAGCAGCAGCAGCAGCGGCGACACCATCGACAGCACCATGTGCTGGGCCATGTGCACGCTGAAGAGCACCATCGAGTACCCGTGCAGCTCGGTCCCGGTGACGGCGAACAGCGAGATCGCACCGAGGGTGAACGACAGCGTCTTCCACCACGGCCAGCGCACGCCGGCCCGGCGCAGCCGCACCAGGCCGACGAGGTAGGCGACCATCGCCAGCACGGTCAGTCCGGCGATCCAGGACCAGCCGTCCAGGTGCGGGGTGAACAGTCGGGCCCAGGTGGGCGGGTCGGTGGGCATCCACATGTCCGAGTGGTCGTGCACGTCCCCCACTCTCCCACCGTTCCCGCCGACGTGAAGGCACGGCCCCGACGGCCCTGCGAGGGGGTGCCCCCTCAGTCGTGGACGGGTGCCTCGTGCGCCCGGTGGGAGACCGACTCCAGCTGGAAGGTGCAGTGCTCGACGTCGAAGTGCCCACCCAGGCAGGCACAGAGCGCGTCCAGCACCCGACCGCCGTGGCCGTCGGCCAGCAGCGCGTCGTCGACGACGACGTGCGCGGACAGCACCGGGAGCCCGGAGGTGATGGTCCAGGCGTGCAGGTCGTGCACGTCGGTGACGCCCTCCACGCCCAGCACGTGCCGGCGCACCTCGGCCATGTCGACGCCGCGGGGTGCGGCCTCCAGCAGCACGTCGAGGGCGTCCCGCAGCAGCGACCAGGCCCGCGGCAGCACCAGGGCGCCGACGACGAAGGAGGCGACGACGTCGGCGGCGGTCCAGCCGGTGGTGGCGATGACGAGCGCAGCGACGATGACGGCGACCGACCCGAGGGCGTCACCGAGGACCTCGAGGTAGGCGCCGCGCATGTTGAGCGACTCCCCCTGCCCCTCGCGCAGCAGGGCCAGGGAGACCAGGTTGGCGACCAGGCCCAGCACGGCCACGGTGAGCATCAGCCCGGACCGGATCTCCGGCGGGTCGCCGATGCGGCGGACGGCCTCGACGACGACGTAGCCACCGACCGCCAGCAGCAGCAGTCCGTTGCCGGCGGCGGCGAGCACCTCGATGCGCTGCCAGCCGAAGGTGCGTCGTCCCGAGGCCGGTCGCTGGGCCAGGGTCACCGCGCCCAGGGCCAGCGCGATGCCGACGGTGTCGGTGGCCATGTGGGCGGCGTCAGCGAGCAGCGCCAACGAGCCGGACAGCACGGCACCGACGGCCTGGACGACGAGGACGGTGCCGGTGATGGCCAGCACGAGGGCGAGCCGTCGGCGGTGTCCGGCGGAGACGGTCCCGCCGTGGGCGTGGCCGTGCGCGTGGTCGTGGCCCATCAGGAGGCGTCACATGCGTCGACGTGCATGCGAGGAGTGTGCCTCACCCTCCCCCGGGACGACGAACGCCCCGCCCTCGGACGAGGACGGGGCGTGCGGTGGAGCTGGGCTCAGAGGGTGACGCCGCGCTCCGCGAGCCACGGGACCGGGTCGACCTTCTCCCCGTCGATGCCGCCCAGGTGGACCTCGAGGTGCAGGTGCGGACCGGTGGACTGGCCCTGGTTGCCCAGCAGCGCGATCGTGTCGCCGGCCTGCACGACCTGACCCGCGGTGACCAGGATCTGCTCCATGTGGCCGTAGACCGTGACGTCGCCGTTCTCGTGCTGGATGTAGACGGCCTGACCGAAGCCGCTGGCGGCGCCGGCCTTGAGGACCACACCGTCCATGACGGCGTACTCCGGGGTCAGCATCGGCGCGGCCAGGTCGATGCCGGCGTGCAGCGTGCCCCAGCGGTAGCCGAAGGTGCTGGACAGGCGGGCGCCGTCGACGGGGGCGACGGCCCGGGGCCGGGCCGCCTCGATGGCGGCGGCCTCGGCCGCGGCCTGCGCGTCGAGCGCGGCCTGGTCGGCAGCGGCCTGCGCGTCGGCGGCGGCCACCTGCTCGGTCTCGCGCTGGGCACGGCTGGCGACCATCTGCTGGAGCTGGTCGACCGCCCGGGTCTCGACCGCGGCCGGCGACGCCGGGGCGGCCTGCAGCCCGAGTGCGTCGGCGACGCTGGTCGCCTGGGTGGCGGTCTCGGTGTCGGCCTGCGCTGCGGGGTCGCCCCCGGCGGTGACCAGCCCGACACCGGTCGCCCCGACCAGGGCGGCGGCGAGGTAGAGCGTGGGGCGGCGCATCCGGCCGGGGCCGGAGACCGACCGCTCCCGCACCGGGCGGGCCACGCGGTGCCGGCCGCGGGGCACACGGCCCTCGGCGATCGCGGCGATGATCTCGGCGGCGGACACCTCGACGTCGGCCCGGGGCGCATCGGCCAGCACGAGGTCGCCGTCGCCGGCGGAGGCGAGCGGGACGACGGCTGCGTCGGCGGCCGGGACGTCGCGGGAGGAGAGCGTGCGGGCCGCCCGACCGGCAGCGGCGCGGACGGCGCGCTCGCCGGTCCGGGGCCGGCCGGCGGACGGGTGCACGGCGAGGTGCGGGACCAGCCGTGACTCGGTGTCACCGGACCAGACCGGGATGGAGTCCGCGGTGGCCGGTCCCCCCGACGCGGCCGCGCCCTGCGGTCCTGCGGTGACGAGTGGGCCGAGAGGGGTGCGACGAGCACCGGTCCGGGTGTCCAGGACGTCCGACAGGAGCCGTTCCGGGTGTTGCAGCGTCATGCACCTGTCTCTCGTCGGGGAGCTGGGGGGAGGTCCGTGCGATCCGGAACGGGACCCATGTAAACACGTCGTGATCCGTTCGTGACCAGGGTCCGGGGGTACCGACGGGCGATTTGTGGGGCAGGTCACCACACAAGCTGCCAAACGGCGACCCTCCGTGAGGTGGTGATCGCACAGCGGACAGGCGTGCGGAGCCCGGGAGCGGGTAGGTGCGAGAGACACCACACGCACCGCTGCGCACCTGGAGACCACGGGTGTGCGGTGTGACGCGGTGGCCCCCGAGCCCGACAGGAGCACTCCCGCATGCGCGCAGTCACCTGGCACGGCCGCGACGACGTCCGCGTCGACACGGTCCCCGACCCGACCATCACCGACCCCACCGACGTCATCGTCGAGATCACCTCGACCGGGGTCTGCGGATCCGACCTGCACCTGATCGAGGTGATGGCCCCGTTCATGACCGTGGGTGACGTCATGGGCCACGAGCCGATGGGCGTCGTCCGCGAGGTGGGGCCCGAGGTCACCGCCCTCAAGGCCGGCGACCGGGTCGTCGTCCCGTTCAACGTCTCCTGCGGCACCTGCTGGACCTGCTCGCAGGGTCTGCAGAGCCAGTGCGAGACCACCCAGAACCGCGACCAGGGCATGGGCGCCTCGCTGTTCGGCTACACCAAGCTCTACGGCCAGGTCCCGGGCGGGCAGGCGGAGTACCTGCGGGTGCCCTTCGGCAACACGCTGCCGATCAAGGTCGCGGACGGCCCGCCGGACGACCGGTTCGTCTACCTGTCCGACGTGCTGCCCACCTCCTGGCAGGCGGTGCAGTACGCGAAGGTCCCCGAGGGCGGGACGGTGCTGGTGCTGGGGCTGGGACCCATCGGGGACATGTGCGCCCGGATCGCCGCCCACCTGGGCTACCGGGTCATCGCCTCCGACGTCGTCCCCGAGCGCATCGCCCGGGCCCGCGCCCGCGGCATCGAGGTCATCGCCAGCACCGACCAGGCCGACGTCGTCGGGCAGGTCCGGGAGGCGACCGCCGGCCGCGGGCCGGACAGCGTCATTGACGCCGTGGGCATGGAGGCGCACGGCTCACCCGGCGCCAAGCTCGCCCAGAAGGCCTCGGCACTGGTGCCCGACGCGATCATGGAGAAGGTCATGACGGTCGCGGGCATCGACCGGCTCGCCGCGCTCAACACCGCGATCGAGGCGGTCCGCCGCGGCGGCACCATCTCGCTGTCGGGCGTCTACGGCGGGGCCACCGACCCGCTGCCGCTGATGCGCATGTTCGACAAGCAGATCGGCCTGCACATGGGCCAGGCCAACGTCTGGCGCTGGGTGCCGGACATCCTGCCGTTGCTGGAGGACTCCGACGTCCTGGGCGTGGACGACTTCGCGACCCACCGGGTGCCCCTCGAGCAGGCACCCCAGGCCTACGAGGACTTCCGTCAGAAGCGGAACGGCACGGTGAAGGTGCTGCTGCAGCCGTGAGGTGACCGGTACACGACGTGACGGGTCTCATGCCCGTCACGGGATGGCGTCGGGGGGCTCATGGCCTTGGCTGGGGGTACCCCCGACGTCTGCCTCGTAGAGGACTGCTGTGCCCCGCGCCCTGCTCGCCCTGGCCATCGGTGCCTTCGGCATCGGCACGACCGAGTTCGTGGTGATGGGCATGCTGCCCGAGATCGCCGACGGGCTCGGCGTCTCCGTCTCCGCCGTCGGGCTGCTGATCAGCGCCTACGCCGTCGGCGTCGTGCTGGGGGCGCCCACGCTGACCGCCCTCGGCGTCCGGTTCACCCCCAAGCAGACCCTGATCGGCCTGATGGTCGTGTTCGTGGTCGGCAACGCGTTGTCCGCCCTGGCGCCGGACTACACGACGCTGGTCGTGGCCCGGGTGCTCACCGCCCTCGCGCACGGTTCGTTCTTCGGCGTCGGCGCGGTCGCCGCCCGGCGGCTCGTCCCCCGCGACAAGGCCACCCAGGCCATCTCGCTGATGATGGTCGGGCTCACCCTGGCCAACGTCATCGGCGTCCCGCTGGGCACCTTCGTCGCCCAGCAGACCAGCTGGCGGCTCGTGCTCGCCGCCTGCGCCGTGATCGGACTGGTCACGATCGCGGGGCTGTCCGCCTGGATGCCGGCCGTCAGCGGGGAGAAGACCGACCTGCGCAGCGAGCTGCGTGCCTTCCGCCGCCGCCAGGTGTGGATGGTGCTGGGCGTGACCATGGTCGGCTTCGCCGCCCTGTTCGCCGTCTACTCCTACGTCTCCCCCATCCTCACCGAGCTCGGTGGCCTCACCGAGGGCTGGGTGACGCCGGTGCTGGCGCTGTTCGGCGTCGGCACCACCGTCGGCACGCTCGCCGGCGGGAAGCTCGGCGACCGCTACGGCCTGCGCTTCGTGCTCGTCGGGCTGCTGGTCACCGCGCTGCTGCTGGTGGCCTTCGCGTTGACCGTGCGCACCCCGGCCGCCGCCGTCGTGCTGCTGGTGCTCTTCGGCACGGTGGCCTTCGCGGCCGGACCGGTCGTGCAGAACAAGGTCATCGAGGCCGCGCGGGTGCGCGGCGGATCGCTGGTGTCCGCGGCCAACCAGGGCGCCTTCAACGTGGCGAACGCGATCGGTGCGGCGCTGGGGGCCGGCGTGCTGAGCGCCGGCTACGGCTACACCGCGCCGATCTGGGTGGGTGCCGCCCTCGCCCTGGCCGGCACCGTCGTCTGTCTGCTGGCCATGCGCACCGAGCGGGTCGACGCCCTGACGCCGGACCCCGTCGTCGCCGACGTGGACACCTGGGAGCGGGCCACGGCGGCCGTCGCCGCGCGCTGACCGCCGTCCCGGGGTAGACCGGGGACATGACGACGACGGCTGACCGCGCCGGGGACCTCGTCCTCGGCGACCGCACCGTGCACCGCATCGGCTACGGCGCGATGCAGCTGGCAGGACCGCACGTGATGGGCCCGCCGGCCGACCGCGACGCGGCCGTCGCGGTGCTCCGCCGGGCCGTGGAGCTGGGGGTCGACCACATCGACACCAGCGACTACTACGGCCCGCACGTGACCAACGAGCTCATCCGCGAGGCGCTGCACCCCTACCCGGAGCAGCTCACCATCGTGACCAAGATCGGGGCCCGCCGGACGCCGGAGGGCGACTGGCCCGAGGCGCTGGGGGCCGACGAGCTGCGGCAGGCGGTGCACGACAACCTGGACCACCTGGGCCTGGACGCGCTCGACGTGGTGAACCTGCGGATGCCCGGGTTCGCCGAGCCGGTGGAGCGCTCGATGGCCGAGCCGATGGAGACCATGGCCGCGCTGCAGGCCGAGGGACTCGTCCGGCACATCGGGGTGAGCAACGTGTCGACCACGATGCTGGCCGAGGCCCGCTCCATCGCACCGGTGGTCTGCGTGCAGAACCACTACAACCTGGTGCACCGCGCCGACGACCCGATGATCGACGCACTGGCCCGCGAGGACATCGCCTACGTGCCGTTCTTCCCGCTGGGCGGCTTCAGCCCCCTGCAGTCCCGGGCGCTGGAGTCGGTGGCGCGCACGCTGGAGACGACGCCCATGGAGGTGGCGCTGGCCTGGCTGCTGGCCCGCTCGCCCAACGTGCTGCTGATCCCGGGCACCTCGTCGGTGGCCCACCTGGAGGCCAACCTGGAGTCGGCCGCCCGCGTGCTGGGGCCTGCCGAACTGGCCGAGCTGGACGCCATCGGCGGACCGTGACGTCCACCGGGGTCCCGCCGGACGGCGGGACCCCGGTGCAGCGGTTCACACGCGGGCGGTGACGTCCTCGAGCGGGTTCGCCCTGACCCGGGCGTACTCGGCCTTGTCCATCGGGACGGCGTCAGCCCGGCCGAGGTCGTCCAGGGCCACCCGGTGGGTCTCCCGCGCGGAGAGGGCGGCCAGGGCCACTGCGATCCCGATGCCGAACACGATGCTGCCCACGATCAGCGGCACGTTGGACCCGGGCGGTGCGATGGCGGCGAACAGCGAGGGCAGGAACGCGGTGATCATCGTGCCGATGTTCTGGCTCACCGCGAAGCCGGTCACGCGTGTGCGGGTGGGGAAGAGCTCCTGGTAGAAGCTCGGGAACACCGCGTTGTAGCCCTGGTACACCGACCCCCACATGAGCAGTGCGAACACGAACGCCAGCGGGACGTTGTCGATGCTGATCGCGTGCAGGTAGGCGTAGGCCATCGCGGTGGAGCCCAGTGCGCCGACGATGATGCAGGGCCGACGGCCGATCCGGTCGGACAGGTCGCCGACGAAGGGGATGAGCACCATCGCGACCAGGTTGCCGACGACGGAGATCCACAGGTAGGTGGCGGTGGAGAACCCGACGCCGTAGGCCTCACTGGTCGCGTAGGTGGCACCGAAGACCGTGGCGGTCAGCGGGACGGCGTTCATCAGCGCCATGACGACCACGCGCAGCATGTCGGCGCCGTTCTCCTGCACGACCTGCACGATCGGTGCCTTGGGCACCTCGCCGGTCGCGGCCTTCTCCTGGAACGCGGGGGTCTCCTCGACCTTCCGACGGACGACCAGGCCCACGACGATGACGACGGCGCTGAGCAGGAACGGGATGCGCCAGCCCCAGCTCTGGAAGTCGTCCTCGGGCAGCACGGCAGCCAGCGGCAGGAAGATCGCCGCGGCGAGCAGCTGCCCGCCCTGGACACCCTGCAGGGTGAAGCTGGTGTAGAAGCCGCGCTTGCCGAACGGCGCGTGCTCCATGGTCATGGTGCTGGCCCCGGCGATCTCGCCGCCGACCGCGAAGCCCTGGACCAGCCGCATCAGCACCAGCAGCGCCGGGGCGAGCACGCCGACCTGGCCGTAGGTGGGCAGCACCGCGACCAGGAAGGTCGAGACGCCCATCATCAGCATGCAGAGCACGAGCATGTTCTTGCGCCCGTGCGTGTCGCCCCAGTGCCCGAGGACGAAGGCCCCGATCGGGCGGGCCACGTAGCCGACGCCGAAGGTCGCCAGTGACGCGACGACGGCGACCTGCGGGTCGTCGGCCGGGAAGAAGACGGTCGGGAAGACCAGCGCAGCGGCCTGGGCGTAGATGAAGAAGTCGTAGTACTCCAGCGCGCTGCCCAGCCAGCCGCTCAGGGCGGCCTTCTTCGGGGTGCGCTTGACGGCCGGCGGCGTCGCGGCGGGCGGGCCGCCCGCCTCGTGGGTCGTGCTCATGACGGTCTCCTGGGGGTGGTGGCAGGTCGGGCCTGCCGGCGACCGCCGGCCCGGTGGGCCTGCGGTGCGCGGGTGCGGTCAGCGGTGCGGCGTTGCAGTGCTGTGCGCACGTCGTCCGGGGTCTCCGGTCGACGTCCGGCCTGCCCTCGTCAGGGCTGGAGCTCGTGTCCGTCGGTCTATGTACCAACTGGTTACGTACTGGATGGTGAGGTGGCGCGGGTCACCGTGTCAAGCGCCACGGCGCGGACGCGCCGCCGGTCGGTCAGACCGCGGTGAGGTGGGCGACCACGAGGTCGCCGAGCATCCGGCGCTGGTGGGCACGGGTGGCCGGGTCGAGCATGTCGCGGCCGAAGAGCGTGCCGAAGGTGTGCCGGTTCGCCGTCCGGAAGACGCAGAACCCGCTGATCACCTGGTGCACGTCCAACGCGTCGACGTCGGTGCGGAAGACGCCGGCGGTGCGGCCGCGGTCCAGGATCGCGCCGAGGACGTCGAGGACCGGGTTGGCCATCGTGGACAGCACGGCGGAGGAGGCGATGTGCTCGCCGTGGTGGATGTTCTCGATGCTGACCAGCCGGATGAAGTCCGGGTGCGCCTCGTGGTGGTCGAAGGTCAGCCCGGCGAGCTCACGGACCGCCTCGACCGGGTCGAGGTGTTCGACGTCGAGCTGCTGCTCCAGCCCACGGATGCGGGTGTAGGCGGCCTCGAGGACGGCGACGTACAGACCCTGTTTGCTGCCGAAGTAGTAGTAGATCATCCGCTTGGTGGTGCTGGTGCGGGCCGCGATGACGTCGACCCGGGCCCCGGCGTAGCCGGAGTCGGCGAACTCCGAGGTGGCCACGGCGAGGATCTCGGCCCGGGTCCGCTCGGCGTCGCGGGTGCGCTCGGGCGCGGCGTCGGCGGGCTGGGCGGACACGCGTCTCCCTGGGTCGGACCGCCGGGCGGCGGCGCCCCGAGCCTAGGTGGCCACCGAGGAGCGGGACGACCACCCGGCGGGGTGGTGCCCGCGGCGTCCGTGTGGTGTCCTGGGTCGCACCAACTCACCATCCGGTACATACATCCACCCGGAGGCACCGTGCCCGTCCCCACCGCCCAGCCCGACCGTCCGGGCGTCGTCGTCGGGCTGATCGGTCAGGGCATCGGCCCCTCTCTCAGCCCGCAGATGCACGAGCGCGAGGCCGACGCACTGGGGCTCCGCTACGTCTACCGACGGCTGGACCTGGACGTGCTGGGCCTGGCCCCGGAGGCGGTCGGCGAGCTGGTCGCCGCCGCCCGGCTGGCCGGCTACGACGGGCTGAACGTGACCCACCCGTGCAAGCAGCTGGTGATCGAGCACCTCGACGAGCTCTCCCCGGACGCGCAGGCGCTCGGCGCGGTGAACACCGTCGTCTTCACCGGGGGCCGCGCGGTCGGGCACAACACCGACTGGTCCGGCTTCGCCCGCAACGTCGACCGGGGCCTGCCCGATGCCGCCCTGGACCGGGTGGTGCTGCTGGGTGCCGGCGGCGCGGGCGCCGCCGTCGCGCACGCACTGCTGACCCTGGGCACCGGCCGGCTCACCGTGCTCGACGTCGACACCGAGCGGGCCACCGTGCTGGCCGGGTCGCTGCGCGAGCTGTTCGGGGCCGACCGGGCCGAGGGCGGGGACCTCACCGGGCTGGCCACCGCGCTCGGCGCCGCCGACGGCCTGGTGCACGCCACCCCCACGGGGATGGCCGCCCACCCGGGCTCCCCCGTGCCGGGTGAGCTGCTGCGACCGGACCTGTGGGTCGCCGACGTCGTCTACCGGCCGCTGGCCACCGAGCTGGTCACCACCGCGCGCGAGCGCGGCTGCCGGGTGCTGGACGGCGGCGGCATGGCGGTCTTCCAGGCCGTCGACTCCTTCCGGCTGTTCACCGGCGTCGAGCCCGACGCCGACCGCGTGCTGGCCCACTTCCAGACGCTGGTCGACGTCCCGGGGACCCCCGTTGGCTGAGCGCCGCCGGTCGGTCGCCACGGTCTGCCTGTCCGGCACGCTGGAGGACAAGACCACCGCCGCGGCAGCCGCCGGCTTCGACGGCATCGAGGTCTTCGAGCCCGACCTGGTCGCGTCGCCGTGGGCGCCGGCCGAGCTGGCCGCCCGCTGCACGGACCTGGGGCTGTCCATCGACCTCTACCAGCCCTTCCGCGACCTGGACTCGACCGACCCGGCGACCGTGGCGCGCAATCTGCGGCGGGCCCGGGCGAAGTTCGACGTGATGGCCGAGCTGGGCGTGGACACCGTGCTGGTCTGCTCCGCGGTCTCCCCCACCGCCGTCACCGACGACGACGAGCTGGCCGCCCAGCTGCACGCCGCCGCCGAGCTGGCCGACGAGCGCGGGCTGCGGATCGCCTACGAGGCGCTGGCCTGGGGCACGCACGTGTCCACCTGGGAGCACAGCTGGGACGTCGTCCGGTCGGCCGACCACCCGGCACTGGGTCTGTGCCTGGACTCCTTCCACGTGCTCTCCCGCGGCGGCGACCCGGCCGGGTTCGCCGACGTGCCCGCCGACAAGCTGTTCTTCCTGCAGCTGGCCGACGCCCCGCAGCTGTCGATGGACGTGCTGCAGTGGTCCCGGCACCACCGGCTGTTCCCCGGCCAGGGTGCCTTCGACCTGCCCGCCTTCCTCGGCCACGTGCTGGCCGCGGGCTACACCGGGCCGCTGTCGCTGGAGGTCTTCAACGACGTCTTCCGGCAGGCCGACCCGGCCCGCACGGCGGTCGATGCGATGCGGTCGCTGCTGGCCCTGGAGGCCGAGCTGCCGGTCGACCGGCTGGTGCTGCCCGCCGCGCCGCAGCTGACCGGGCACGCGTTCACCGAGCTCGCGGTGGACGGCGTCTCCGGGCCGGTGCTGGCCGACGTGCTGGCGCGGCTGGGGTTCGCGCACACCGGTCAGCACCGCTCCAAGCCGGTGCAGCTGTGGGAGCAGGGCACCGCCCGGGTGCTGCTCAACGCCGGGTCCACGACCCCGGCGGCACCCGGTGAGGCCTCCGTCGTCGCGCTCGCGGTGGAGTCGGTGGACCCCACCGCGTCGGCTGCACGCGCCGAGGCGCTGCGGGCGCCGGTGCTGCCCCGCACGCGGGGCGCCGCGGAGGCCGAGCTGTCCGCGGTGGCCGCCCCGGACGGCACCGAGGTCTTCTTCGCCCGGACCGGCCCCGACGGGTGGCCCGCGGACTTCCTGGCCACCGGGGAGACGGCTGAGGGCGTCGGGCTGACCCACACCGACCACGTCGGGTTGACGCAGCCCTTCGACGCCTACGACGAGGCCGGGCTGTTCTACCGGTCGGTGCTCGGGCTGACCCCGGGGGCCGACGCCGAGGTGGCGGCGCCCTTCGGGCTGGTCCGCTCCCGCGGGGTGACGACGCCGTCCCGGGACGTGCGGCTGGCGCTGTCGGTGTCGCTGCTGCGCCGTGGCGGCGGGTGGACACCGGGGGTCCCGGACCCCCAGCACGTCGCCTTCGCCACCGGGGACGTCGTCGCCACCGCCCGGGCGCTGCGTGCGGCCGGCGCCCCGCTGCTCGCGGTGCCGGCGAACTACCACGCCGACCTCGACGACCGCCTGGACCTGGACCCGGCACTGCTGGCCGACCTACGCGAGCACGGTCTGCTCTACGACACCGACGGGCACGGCGCGTTCGTGCACCTCTACACCGAGGTGCTGGGCGGCCGGGTGTTCTTCGAGGTGGTGCAGCGGCTGGCCGGCTACGACTCCTACGGCGCGGCGAACTCCCCGGTCCGGATGGCGGCCCACCGCCGGGCCCGGGCGGAGAGCGGGAGCCGGGCGCGCCCGCTCAGCGCACCGACCTGATCCGGGACACCGACAGCGCCCCGAGCACGGTGGTCACCCCGGCGACGGCGAAGAGCACCGGGTAGCCGCCCAGCGAGCTGATCACCAGGGCGGCGAGCAGCGGCGCCAGGGCCTGCGGGGCGACCAGCGCCACGTTGAGCACACCGAGGTCGGCGGCCAGAGCGTCCGGGTCGGGCAGCACCTCGGTCACCAGCGCCTGGTCGACCGAGGTGAAGGCGCCGTACCCGGCCCCGAGCAGGGCGCCGGCGACGAGGACGCTGGTCCACGACGGCGCCACCACGAGCAGTGCGCAGGCCAGCGCCTGCAGGCCGGCGGCCGCCGCGACCGGGGCCCGGCGGCGGCCGGTGGCGTCGGAGAGCCGCCCGCCCAGCCAGGTCGCGGCCACCGTGGTCACCAGGTAGACCAGCGTGACGGTGAGCAGGGCGCCCTCCGGGTCGGCTACGCCGAGGCCGTCGGCCAGGAAGTACAGCAGGTACGTCGTCCCGAGGGCGTTGCCCAGGTTGACCAGCAGCCGGCCGGCGAAGGCCCACCTCTGGTCGCCGGTGGCCGGTGTCCGCACCCGCGCCACCGTCGGCACGTCCGGCAGGGGCAGGGTGTCCCGGGAGCGGAGCAGCCAGGGCACCGCGGTGACCAGCAGGAGCACGACGAGCACCAGCGCGCCGGGGCCGGGCCGGGCGTCCACGGCGGCCACGGCACCGAGTCCGACGACGATGCCCAGCGCCTGCGGGGCGAAGACCGCGGCCGACACGGTGGCCCGCTGCCCGGCGGGCACCTGGTCGGCGATGACCGCGGTCAGACCGGTCATCGCCGCGTAGAGCCCCAGCTGGGCGACCAGCCAGGCCCCGGCGACGGCCGGCCAGGTGGTCGCCCCGGCCAGCAGCACCAGGCCCAGCGCGTCCACGACCACCCCGGCCGCGACCCAGACCCGCCGGCGGCCGAACCGGCTGCGGGTGCGGTCGCACCAGCGGCCGAACAGCGGGAGCGCGGCCAGCGCGGCGAGCCCGGCCAGGCCGTTGACCAGGCCCAGGTCGCGCACCCGGTGTGCCGGGTCGACGTCGGCGAGCAGCACCGGCAGCAGCAGCTGGACCGGGGCGAGCTGCGCGGCCCACAGCCCCAGCCAGAGCAGGCCGAACCGCAGGGTCCACCCGCGACCGACCCGGGCGCCGGCGGCGTCCGGGGGCCCGGCGCGCGGGGCGACGGGGTCCGCCCTCACGCGGGGGCCCCGGCGTGCGCCCGGGTGAAGACCTCCAGCGCGGCGTCCAGCGCGGCCGCGGCGGCCGCGGTGTCCCGGTCGACCAGCCAGGTCGTCGTCACCCCGTCCAGCAGCACGACCAGCAGCCGGGCCAGGTCCCCGACGGGACGGCGCCACGCGGTGCCGGCGGCGGCCGCCGCCCGCTCGAGCAGCCCGGCGGCCATGGCGGTGTAGGCGGTGTACTGCCGGGCGGCCAGCGGCGCCAGCGAGGGGTCCCGGACGGCGTGCAGGGTCAGCTCGAGCATGAACAGCTCGGCGCCCGGGTCGGCCTCCAGGTGGGCCAGGTAGCCGTGCGCCGCCGCCCGCAGCGTCCCGGTCAGCGAGGCCCCGGGTTCCGGGGTCACCGCGGCCAGCTCCCGGCCGACCACCCGGTCCACGAGCTCGCGCATCAGCTCGTCCCGGGAGGCGAACGCGTAGTGGAAGCTGGCCAGCGACATGCCGGCCTCGGCGACGACGGCCCGGGTGGTGCCGGCGGCCAGGCCGTCGCGGGACATCACCCGCAGCGCCGCCTCGACCAGGGCCCCACGCCGGTCCGCCGCCGGCATTCGGGGCACCTCAGACCACCGCGGCGCGGGGCGTGCCGAGCAGCCGGTCCAGGTGTGCGTTGCCCAGGACCCCGGCTGGGTCGAGCCGGTCGCGCAGCGCGACGAACTCGCCGAACCGGGGGTACCGGTCGGTCAGTTCCGCCGCGCCCAGGCCGTGCAGCTTGCCCCAGTGCGGGCGGCCGCCGACGGCGCCGCAGACGGCCTCGACCGCGTCGAAGTACGGACCGGGCTCGGTGCGGGCGGGCACGTGCACGGCGACGTAGGCGGTCTCCCGGCCGACCGCGGTGGACAGCGGGACGTCGTCGGCGGCCGAGACCCGGACCTCCACCGGGAAGGGCACCCGCCACCCCGAGGCGTCGACCAGCCGGGCGATCTCGCAAAGCACCTCGGGGGCGGCCTCGCGGGGCACGGCGTACTCCATCTCGCGGAACCGGACCCGGCGGGCGGAGACGAACACCCGGTGCGACAGGTCGGTGGCCGCCCGGGCGCCCAGGGCCGAGGCGGAGAGCCGGGCCAGCGGCGGCACCAGCGCGGGCACCCGCCGGCCCAGGGCGAGGACGGCGGCGAAGAGGCCGTTGGAGAGCACCTCGTCGTCCCACAGGGTGCGCCAGCGAGGGAGCGGGTCCAGGCCGTCGGCCAGGGGCACCCGGGTGTTGTGCTTGGTGAGGCAGCGGTCGGTGTGCGGGAACCAGTAGAACTCGACGTGGTCGGCGGAGGTCATCACCTCCGCGAAGTCCTCGAGCAGCTCGGGCAGCCGGGCCGGGCCCTCGACCATCGCCAGGGCGAACGCCGGGACCGCCTGCAGGGTCACGGTGGACAGCACGCCGAGGGCGCCCAGGCCCAGCCGGGCGACGTCGAAGACCTCGGGGTGCTCGGACGGCGAGCAGGTCAGCACGCTGCCGTCGGCCGTGACGAGCTGGAGCGCCCGGACCTGCGTGGCCAGCCCACCGAAGGCGGCACCGGTGCCGTGGGTGCCGGTGGACAGCGCGCCGGCGACGGTCTGCCGGTCGATGTCGCCCAGGTTCTCCAGCGCCCAGCCGCGGGCGGCGAGCTCGGCGTTGAGCCGGTGCAGCGGCATCCCGGCCTGGACGGTGACCAGGCCGGTGGGACCGACGTCGAGCAGGGCGGCGTGCCGGTCCAGCCGCAGCTGGACGTGCTCGGGCGCGCCGATCGCGGTGAAGGAGTGCCCGCTGCCGATCGGCCGGACCCGCCGGCCGCGCGCGGCCGCCGTCGTCAGCACGGCCGCGATCTCCGCGGTGCCCGCGGGGTGCAGCACCTCGATGCCGGCGGCCCGTTGGTTGCCCGCCCAGTTGCGCCAATCGCCCACGACCGCTCCTCTCGTCCCGCGCACGGTGCCGCGCCGACGTCCCCAGGTCAAGCGTCTGGGTCACTTGACCCACTCGGTGTCGCCGGGCCAGGCTGCCTGCCCATGGACGCCGACGCCGCCCGGGCCCGCCTGGACGCAGCCACCGCCCACCTGGACCCGCCGCTGGCGGTGCTGGACCGCGACGCCCTGGACGCCAACGCCGCGGACCTGGTGCGCCGGGCGGCCGGGCGACCGGTCCGGGTGGCCAGCAAGTCCGTGCGCAGCCGCGACGTGCTGCGCCGGGTGCTGGCCCAGGACGGGTTCGCCGGGGTGCTGGGCTACACGCTGGCCGAGGCGCTGTGGCTGGCCGGCGGGGAGGACCCGGTGAGCACCGACGTCGTCGTCGGCTACCCGACGGTGGACCGCTCGGCCATCGCCGCGCTGGTCGCCGACGAGGTCGCCTGCACCCGGGTCACCCTGATGGTCGACTCCCCCGCGCACCTGGACGTCGTCGACGCGGTGTGCCCGCCCGGGCGCCGTCCCGACGTGCGGGTGTGCCTGGACCTGGACGCCTCGTTCCGGGCGGCCGGGGGCCGGGTGCACGTGGGGGTGCGCCGCTCGCCGGTGCACACGCCGGCCGAGGCCACCGCGCTGGCCCGGCACGTCGTCGCACGGCCGGGCTTCACCCTCGTCGGGCTGATGGCCTACGAGGCGCAGGTCGCCGGGCTCGGCGACGCCCCGCCCGGGCGGCCGCTGCGCGGGATGGCCGTGCGTCGACTGCAGGCCGCCTCGGTGCGGGAGATCGCGACCCGGCGGGCCGCCGCGGTCGCCGCGGTGTCCGCCGTCGCGCCGCTGGAGTTCGTCAACGGCGGCGGCACCGGCAGCCTGCAGACCACCACCACCGAGCCCGCCGTCACCGAGCTCGCCGCGGGTTCCGGGCTGTACTCCCCGACCCTCTTCGACACCTACCGCGCCTTCCGCGGCCGGCCCGCGGCGCTCTTCGCGCTGCCGGTGACCCGGGTGCCCGCCCCCGGCCTGGTGACGGCGGCCGGCGGCGGCTGGATCGCCTCGGGCCCGCCCGGCGCCGACCGGGTGCCCCGACCGACGTACCCGGCCGGCCTGCGACTGCTGCCCAGCGAGGGCGCCGGTGAGGTGCAGACCCCGCTGCGCGGGCCGGGCACCGCGGGCCTGGGCGTGGGTGACCGGGTGTGGTTCCGGCACGCCAAGGCCGGCGAGCTGTGCGAGCGGGTCGACGCCCTGCACGTGCTCGCCGGCGAGGACCTGGTCGGGTCCTGGTCCACCTACCGGGGTGAGGGGCGGACCCTCTGAGTCAGCGGGCCCGCTGCACCCGGGCCTCGTCGAAGACCGGCTCCGGCGTCTCCCGCACCCGGCCGTCGGAGCCGAACACCAGGAACCGGTCGAAGGAGCGGGCGAACCAGCGGTCGTGGGTGACCGCGACGACGGTGCCGTCGAAGGCGGCCAGCGCCTGCTCCAACGACTCGGCGCTGAGCACGTCGAGGTTGTCCGTGGGTTCGTCGAGCAGCAGCAGGGTCGCCCCGGACAGCTCCAGCAGCAGCACCTGGAACCGGGCCTGCTGGCCACCGGACAGCGACCGGAACAGCGAGTCCCCGGCCGCGGCGAGCCCGTAGCGGCGCAGCACCGCCATCGCCCGGCCCCGGTCGATGCCCGGGCGGCCGGGCTCCCCGTGCCACAGCAGGTCGGTGAGCGTGCGCTCCATCCACTCCGGGTGCGCGTGGGTCTGGGCGAAGAAGCCGGGGACGACGCGGGCGCCGAGCTTCCAGGTGCCGGTGTGGGTCACGTCCTGGCCGGCCATCAGCCGCAGGAAGTGCGACTTGCCGGCGCCGTTGGAGCCCAGCACCGCGACCCGGTCGCCGTAGTCCAGCTCCACGTCGAAGGGCTTCATCAGCCCGGTCAGCTCCAGGTCCGCGGCCACCAGCACCCGGACGCCGGTGCGGCCGCCCTTCAGGCGCATCGCCACCTCCTGCTGCGGCGGGCGTTCCGGGGGCGGGCCGGCGGCCTCGAACTTGGCCAGCCGGGTCTGCATCGCGTGGTACCGGTTGGCCATGTCCGGGGAGTTCGCGGCCTGCTGCTGCATCGTGCGGGTGAGGTCCACCAGGCGCTGGTGCTCCTCCTCCCAGCGCAACCGCAGCTCGGCCATCCGCTCGTGCCGGGCGTCGCGCGCGGCGGGGTAGGCGGCCCAGCTGCCGCCGTGCACCCAGGCCGTCCCGCCCTCGACGGTGACCACCCGGTCGGCGACGGTGTCCAGCAGCTCCCGGTCGTGGCTGACGAAGAGCACCGTCTTGCGGGTCTCCCGCAGCCGTTCCTCCAGCCAGCGCTTGCCGGGGACGTCGAGGTAGTTGTCCGGCTCGTCGAGCAGCAGCACCTGGTCCGGGCCGCGCAACAGGCACTCCAGCGCCAGCCGCTTCTGCTCACCACCGGACAGCGTCTGCAGCTCGCGGTACTTGCACTGCTCGTAGGGCACGCCCAGCGCGGCCACGGTGACGGTGTCCCAGGTGACCTCGACGTCGTAGCCGCCGACGTCGCCCCAGTGCCCCAGCGCGTTCGCGTAGGCCATCTGGGTGGGCTCGTCGTCGCGCTCCATCATGGCCAGCTCGGTGGCCGCGACGGCGTCCCAGGCCGCCCGCACCGGCGGCGGGGCCAGGTCGACGAGGAACTGCTGCACCGAGGTGTCGTCGCGGACGGATCCGATGAACTGGCGCATCACGCCCAGACCGCCGACCAGGGCGACCGACCCGGCGTCCGGGGTCAGGTCGCCGGTGATGATCCGCAGCAGCGTGGTCTTGCCGGCGCCGTTCTCCCCGACCAGGGCGGCGCAGGCGCCGTCCCCGACCCGGAAGGAGACGTCGTCCAGCAGGACCCGCCCGTCGGGCAGGGTGAACCGGATCCCGGTGACGTCGACGTATCCCACGCCGCCCAGTGTCCCGGACGACCCGACCGGGTCAGCCCAGCAGGATCGAGAAGACCACCGCGCCGGCGGCCAGCACCATCGCCAGGACGACGATCCCCGCCACCACGCGTTGCTTGTCCCGGTCCATCACAGCCCGGCCTCGTCCAGAGGCTCGGCGCGAGCTTGCTCGTGCTGAGGAGGACGAGGTCCTTCGACCATCATGGGCGGGACCGTACCGGGGTCAGACCGCGGCGGCGGGCTGGAACTCGGTCGGCGCGAAGCCGGCGGCCTGCTCCATCTCGCGCACCAGCGGCAGCACCTTGGCGCCGAAGTACTCGATCTCCTCCTGGAAGTGCAGGAAACCGGTGAGGAAGAGGTCCACGCCGTGCCGGCGGAACTCCACGATGCGCTCGGCGATCTGCTCCGGCGTCCCGATCAGGTTGGTCTTGAAGCCGTCGTTGTACTGGACCAGGTCCTCGAAGGAGGAGTCGGCCCACATGCCCTTCTTGTCCCCGGTCGAGCTGCCGGCCTGGGCGACGGCGTCCCGGAACCCCTCGACGGCCGGCTTGTCGGCCTTGGCCACGATCTCGCGGAGGGTGTCGTGCGCCTCGGCCTCGGTGTCCCGGGCGATGACGAAGCCGTTGAGACCGAACCGGACCCGGCGGCCCAGCGGGTCGGCGACCGCGCGGACGTCGCGGATCTGCTCGTCGATGCCGGCCAGGTCCTTGCCGTTGGAGAAGTACCAGTCCGAGACCCGGCCGGCCATCTGCCGGGCGGCGGTGGAGTTCCCGCCCTGGAAGACCTCCGGGTGCGGGCGGCCCGGCGAGGACAGCGGCTTGGGCTGCAGGTCGAAGTCGCGGAAGCGGTAGAAGTCGCCGCCCAGGGTGTAGCCGTCCTCGGTCCAGATGCCCTTGAGCGCGCTGATGAACTCCTCGCTGCGTCGGTAGCGCTCGTCGTGCTCGAGCCACGGCTCGCCCATCGCGGTGAACTCGCCCTTGAACCAGCCGGAGACGACGTTCACGGCGAAGCGGCCGTTGCTCAGGTGGTCCGCGGTCGCGCCGAGCTTGGCGAGCACACCGGGCTGCCACATGCCGGGGTGCACGGCTGCGATGACCTTGAGCCGCTCGGTGGCCAGCAGCAGCGCCAGGGAGAAGGACACCGACTCGTGCTGGAAGGCGGCGCTGTAGCTGGCCATGTACCGCACCTGGCTCAGCGCGTACTCGAACCCGACCGCCTCGGCGGTCTGGGCGAGCTTCTTGTTGTAGTCGTAGCCCCAGTCGGTGCGCTGCTCGATGGTCGAGGTGACCAGGCCGCCGCTGACGTTGGGGACCCAGTAGGCGAACTTCGAGGCCTGCAGCTCGTCGCCGGGGGTGGGGGGTGCGCTCATGGCAGGGGTGTCCTCACGAGAGGTGGGAGGGAGACGTGCGTGGGCCGGTCCGGGAGCGAGCGCTCAGCGCGGACAGCGGGTCGTGCACGCGGTGCTGGTGACACGGCAGAAGTCGACGACACGGCGTCGAGTCAGCTCCTGGGTCGGCACCGGGCCAGGAAAGCACACCGACCTGGTGGTCTTCACCTCGAGACGGGTCGGGTGCCCCACAGCAGCGTGTCCAGCGCGGTGCCGGCGGGGGTCTCCCGGCGCACCTGCTCGCACCGGTCGACGTCCAGCAGCGCGGCCACCGGGGCCAGCCGGTCCACCGAGTGCAGGATCGTGGTGTCCTGCGGCCCGCCCACCCCGTGCGCGACGTTGTCGACGTCGTGGCCCAGCAGCAGCAGCCGCCCGCCGGGGCGCAGCCAGTCCACCGCCCGGGTCAGCAGCGCCGTCATCCCGGCCTCGGGCAGGTGCAGGTAGACCACCAGGACCATGTCGCAGCTGCCCGGCGCCGTCGACCAGGTGGTGACGTCGTCGACGGCCCAGGTGACGGCCGCGCCGTGCTCGGTGTCCCAACCACGGTCCAGGCCGACGGCGGCGAAGTCGACCGCGGTGACCTCCCAGCCGCGGGCGGCCAACCACAGTGCGTGCCGGCCCTCCCCCGCGGCCAGGTCGACGGCGACCCCGGGCTCCAGGTCCGCGCACAGCTCCGCGACCAGCGCGTTCGGCTCGGCCGACCACTGTGCCTTCTCCGCGTACCGGGCGTCCCAGTCCTCTGCCTGCATCCCGCGCGCCTAGTGCGTGACCATGCCGCCGGTGACGTTGAGCGCGTCACCGGTGAGGTAGTCGGAGTCCCCCGACGCCAGGAACAGCGCGGTGCGGGCGACGTCGGCCGGCTCGCCCAGGCGGCCCAGCGGGGACTTGGCCGACCACCGGGCGACGTCGGCGGCGGTGCGGGTGGCCGCGCCCATCTCGGTGAGCACGTAGCCGGGGCAGATGCAGTTGGCGGTGATGCCGTGCGGGCCGAGCTCCTCGGCGGTGGCCCGGGTCAGCCCGATGACCGCGGCCTTGGACGCGGCGTAGTGCGCCTGCCCCGCCCCGCCGGCCTTGCCGCCCATCGAGGCCATGTTGACGATCTTCCCCACGCAGTCCGAGGACGGCGTCCGCTGGGCGATCATCGCCCGCGCGGCGACCTGGGTGGTGACCAGCATGGCCCGGGCGTTCACGGCGAAGACCTCGTCCCAGGCGGCCGGGTCCAGCTCCAGCAGCGACCCGAAGCGCAGGATGCCGGCGTTGTTGACCAGCACGTCGATGCCGCCGAGGGTGGCGATCGCCTCCTCGGTGACCTCGCGGGTGGCGGTGACGTCGGCCAGGTCGACCGCCAGCGCCGTCCCGCCCACCTCGGCGGCGACCGCGGAGGCCTCGGCGACCAGCCGGTCCAGGACCACGACCCGGGCACCCTCGGCACCGAACAGGCGCACGATGGCGGCCCCGATGCCGCGGGCGCCGCCGGTGACGACGACGCGCTTGCCCGACAGCCTCACCGGGGACCCGGCTCGAAGCGGGAGACCTCGGCCAGCGCCTCGCCCAGGTACGTGACCATCGCCGCCGCCCGCTGCTCGCCGCGCTCGGCGGTGGCGTGCGTGGCGTCGCCGATCACCCCGGCCGGCCCGAAGTCCTCCGACGTCCAGCCGAAGGACACCGGGCCGCCGAACCGGACGTGCCGGTACTCGGCCAGGTGCTCGGGGACCCAGCGGTCGGCCTGGGTCATGTCGACCAGGTCCGGGCGCAGGTGCAGCATCAACGACGTCTCCTCGTGGCCCCCGTGCACGCCCATGCCGAGCTCGTCGGCCGGGCTGTCCCCGCCCTGGTCGGCGGGCACCGCCGGGTGCAGCGTGAAGGTACGCAGGCCCGACTCCAGCCGGAGGTCCCGGGCCGCGACCTGCAGCAGCGCGGAGTTCCCGCCGTGCCCGTTGAGGAAGGCCAGCCGGCGTGCCGGGGTCTTGGCCACGCACCGGCCCAGGTCGTGCAGCACGGCCAGCAGCGTCTCCGCCGACAACCAGAAGGTGCCGCCGGACCAGGCGTGCTCGTTGGACTTCGTGTAGGCCAGCGGCGGCAGCAGCCACAGGTCGAGCTCGTCGCCGAACTGCTCGACGGTCCGCTCCGCCAGCGTCTGCGCGGCGATCAGGTCGGTGGCGACCGGCAGGTGCGGGCCGTGCTGCTCGATGGCGCCCGTGGGCAGCACCAGCACCGAGTCCGGGCCGAGACGTTCGGCGATGGCGGGAGCGGACAGCTCCGTGAGCAGGCGGGATGTCACGGGCGGACCGTAGGTGGGCCGCGTTGCGCTGCCGTAACACCGCGGTGTCAGGGTCGGCCGCGTGCTCACGGTCACCGGTGCCCTCGTCGTCACGACCAGTGCCGGGGAGGTGACCGGCGACGTCTGGTGCGCCGCCGACGGCACCGTCTCCGCCGTCCCGGTCGACGGCGGGGAGGTGCTCGACGCCCGCGGCTGCGTCGTCACACCGGGGCTGGTGAACGCCCACGCGCACCTGCTGCAGACCGCGTTCCGGACGCTGCCCGGCACCCGCGGCGTGCCGATGCGGGAGTGGCTGCCCACCATGGCCGCGGCCTACGACGCGGTCGGCGTCGACCCCGAGCTCGGGCACGCGGCCGCGTCGGCCGGGCTGGCCGAGGCGCTGCTGTCCGGCGTCACCACCGTGGCCGACCACCACCTGACCTGGCCCGCCTCCACCGGCGACGGCGTCGCGCTGGCGTCGGCGACCGTGCAGGCGGCCCGGGACCTGGGCGCACGGGTGGCGTTCGTCCGGGGTTCCGCCCGGGACGACGCCGAGACCGCCGCCGCCTCGGCCGACGCGGTCGCCGCGGCCCTGGTCCCGCACGGCGGGGTCACCGCCGACGGCGTCGTGCAGGTCGCCGTCGGCCCGGCCGGGGTGCACTCGGACTCCCCCGAGACGTTCGCGCTCATGGCGCAGGTCGCGGCCGCCCGCGGGCTGCGCCGGCGCACCCAGGCCAACGAGCAGGTCGACGTGGTCATCGCCCTGGAGCGGTACGGACGACGTCCGCTGGAGCTGCTCGAGGAGTGGGGCTGGCTGGCCCCCGACGTCACGCTGGCCCACCTGTGCGACCTCACCCCGGGCGAGCTGGCCCGGGTCGCGGCCAGCGGGGTCACCGCGACCCACGCCCCCGGCTGCGACCTGCCGATGGGCTGGGGCATCGCTCCCGCCGCCGCGCTGGCCGATGCCGGGGTCGCCGTGGGGCTGGGCACCAGCGGCGGCGGCTCGAACGACGGCGGTCACCTGCTCGCCGACGCCCGCCTGGCCATGCAGGTCGCCCCCCTCGTCGGCCGGCCGGTGACCGCCCGCGAGGTGCTGGGCTGGGCCACCACCGGCTCCGCCGACGGCCTGGGCCGCCCCGACCTCGGCCGGATCGCCCCCGGCGCACGAGCCGACCTGGTCTGCTGGGACGTCACTGGGGTGGCCGACGCCGGGGTCGCCGACCCGGTCGCCGGGCTGCTCTGGGCCTCCCCCGGCCGGCGCCCCAGGCACGTCGTCGTCGGCGGGCGGGTGGTGGTGCGCGACGGCGAGCTGGTGAGCCGGGACGAGGGCGACGTCGTGGCAGACCTGACGTCGTTGCTCGCCCGGCGGTCCACGCGGGCGTGACGCCGACGGAACCGGCCTGACACGACCGACCGCGACAGTGCGGCCATGACGGACGTCGTGGTGGTCGGGGCCGGGCACAACGGGCTGGTCTGCGCGGCCTACCTGGCGCGCGCGGGGCTGGACGTGCTGGTGCTGGAGGCGCGGGACTCCACCGGCGGCTGCGCCTCCACCGTCGACGCGCTCGGCGCCCGGGTGAACACCTGCAATTGCGACCACACGATGGTCCGGACGACGTCGATCGCGGCCGAGCTGGACCTCGCCGCACACGGGCTGCGCTACCTGGAGGTCGACCCGCAGGCGCTGCACGTCACCTGGGACGCCCCCGCCGCGGCGCCGTTCGTCCAGTTCCGGGACGTCGAGCGGACCCTGGACGCCCTCGCCGTCACCCACCCCACCCAGGTCGAGGGGTACCGGCGCTACCTGCGTGCGGCCACCCCCGTCGCCCGGCTGCTGACCGAGCTCACCTCCGCCCCGCCCACCCCGGGTGCGGTGCTCCGCCGGCTGGCCGACCGGCGCGCAGCCGCGCTCCCCCGGCTGCTGGACTGGTCGCGGCGCAGCGTCGGTGAGGTGCTGGCCCGGTACTTCACCGACGAGTCGCTGATCGCCGGCGCGTTCACCACCGGACCCGCCGTCTGGGGCGTCACGCACGGCACCCCCGGCACCGGGCTGGGCGCGACCGGCATGGCGATGCGGCACCTGGTCGGCATCGGCCGGCCCGAGGGCGGGTCCGGTGCGCTGCCCGACGCGCTGGAGGCCGCGCTGGTCGCCGCCGGCGGCCGGGTGCGCACCGGGGCGCGGGTGGCCGAGGTCGTGCTGGAGGGCGAGCGGGTGCGCGGGGTGCGGCTGACCGACGGCGAGCTGGTCGAGGCCGGCACCGTGGTGTGCGCCGTCGACCCCCGGGACGCACTGGTCAACTGGCTGGGCTCGGCCCCGGCCGGGGCGCGGGAGATGGTGGCCCGCTGGTCGGCCCGCCCCCTGGCCGACGGGTACGAGTCCAAGATCGACGCCGTCGTCGGCGAGCTGCCCCGGCACCCGGGCATCGAGGCCCTGCGGTCCACCGTCGGCCCCTTCGACCCCGGCGTGCCGACGACGACGGTCTCCACCGGGCTGGCCGGCATCGCCGCCGCCTTCGACCTGCTGCCCGCGGGCCGGGTCGCGCAGCGCCCGATGATGCTGGCCAACACCCCGTCGGTGCTGGACCCCACGATGCGGGTCGGCGAGGACCACGTGTTCAGCCTCGAGGTGCTGTGGACGCCGTACGCGCTGCCCGGAGGCTGGACCGGCTCGGCCGAGCCCCGGCGCTGGCTGGACGCCTACGCCTCGCAGCTGGCCCCCGGGTTCGCCGACGCCGTCCGGCGCTGGCGGGTGGTGACGCCGGAGGACTACGAGCGCGACTTCTCGATGGCCCGCGGCTACGCCCCCTCGTTCTCCGGCGGACCGCTGGCCGCGCTGGTCGGTCGGGACCGCGAGCTCACCCGCTACGAGACCCCGGTGCGCGGGCTGTACCTGACCGGCGCGGGCACCTTCCCCGGTGCCGGCGTCTGGGGCGCCTCGGGCCGGAACGCGGCGTCGGTGGTCCTGCGCGCGGTCGGCGTCCCGCTCGCCGCCTGACCGCCACCGCGCTCGGCCGCAGTACCGCCACCACGCATCACGGCGTGCTGGGTGCGCACTCCGGTCGCGGACTGCGCACCAGGCACGCACTGATCGGTTCGGGGGGGGTGTGGGCGGGCCGATCGCCCGTCACGGCGACGGCCCGCCGTCCCCCACGCGGGGGACGACGGGCCGTCGCCGGCGGTGCTGTCGGTCAGGTGGCGGGGACGCCGATCGAGTCGTCGATGAACTCGTTGGTGACGAGGTCGTCGGCGGTGATGCCGTCGGTGGGGGCGCTGCCCTGCTCGGTGAAGATCGGCGTGGTCTGCTCGATCAGGGTGTCGACGCGGTCGGTGTCGAAGTTGCCGTGGGTGTCGTCGGGGCCGTTGCCGACCAGGCCGAGCTCCTTCTGGGTCTCCACCGAGTAGTCGGCCACGCCCTGGGAGTAGACCCAGCCCGTGTCGTACTGCTCGACCAGGTCCAGGATGATCGAGGTCGCCCGGGCCGGGTCGGCCAGGTAGTCGACGTCGGCCTGCTGCATGATCGGGACGAGCGCGGTCAGGCAGTCCGACATGCCCTCGAGGTCGTCGGAGCGGACCGAGATCGAGGACTGGTAGGGCTGGAAGCCGGCGTCGTAGACGAGCTGGTACTCGACGTCCTTCCCCCAGTCGGTGACCTCGTTCTTGTAGATGAACGGCTCGGCCGAGGCGAAGCCCTGCTGGGCGACCTCACCGGCGGCGGCGACGAAGCCGGCCGGGGTGCCGTCGTAGGAGCCGTCGACCTGGTCGCTGTTCAGGATCCCGGCGCCGGTCAGGTAGGCCATGTAGGCCGAGCCCTCGAAGTAGCGCACGGTGGTGCCGGCCTCGCCGAGCTCCTCGATGGAGGTGACGTCGGGGTAGGTCGCCGGGTCCCACATGATCATGGTCGGGGAGATCTCCAGCGGGGCCAGCACCGCGGTGGTGGGCTGGCTGTCCGAGAGCTGGATGGCCTCGTCGGTGGCGATGTAGCCCAGGTTGATGTCGGTGTCGGTGTACATCTGCGCCGTCACGGTCTGGAAGCCGATGGCCGGGCCGCCGGCGCGGATCTCCAGGGTGACGCCGGTGCTCTCGCCCTCGGAGTCGATGAGGGTGCCGCTGACGGTCTTGCTGCCGGCGTCCACGACGTAGTCGTCACCGAGGGACTCGTAGAGGCCGCCGTGCTCGGACTCGGGGTTCCAGTCGGTCTGGACGACGATGTTGCTGGGGCAGCCGGCGGCGGCGAGGTCGTTGCTGCCGACCTCGCCGGAGGGGCCGGCCGCGGCCGAGTCGCTGTCGTCGCTGCCGCAGGCGGCGAGGGAGAGGGCCAGCAGGGCGGTGGCCGCGAGGGCCGACGTCGTCCGGGTGATGCGCACACGTGCTCCTAGGGGTGGGAGAGGCACGGCCCCTCAGGCTCGGGGGGTCGTGTCGGGGCCGGCGGCGGTGCGCGGACCCGGTGGTGCGGGGCGGTGCGGGAGGTGCTGCGGGGAGGGTGGTGCGACGGCCGTGGCGGCCGGGTCTGGGCAGCACCGGTCACCGGGGCCGCGTGCCGGCGGCCCCGGAGACCGGGCGGGTGGGGTGGGGCGGAGGTCAACCGGCGTCGCGGGACTGGTCGTACCAGCGCCCGACGGCGACCTTGGCCAGCCAGCCGAAGAGGCCGAAGACGGCGAACCCCAGGGCGGCGGTGACGATGATCGTCAGGAAGAGCTCCTGGCCCTGGAGCCGGGCCCGGAAGTTGTCCAGCAGGATGCCCAGGCCGGGGTCGCCCTGCTTGAAGAACAGGTCACCGACGATGGCGCCGACGACGGAGAGGCCGGCGGAGATGCGGAACCCGGCGAAGATCGCGGGCATGGCGGCCGGCAGCTCCAGCTTGAGCAGCCGGGTGGTGCGGCTGGCGTTGTGCAGGGTGAAGAGCTCGTGCATGCCGCGGTCCACCGACTGGATGCCGAAGAGCGTGTTCGACACGATCGGGAACAGCGAGATCATCACGCAGACGATCACCCGGGACGGGAAGTCGTAGCCGAACCAGAACCCGATGAGCGGCACCAGGGCCAGGATCGGGATGCACTGCAGGGCGACGGCGTAGGGGAACAGCGACCGTTCGACCGGCCGGCTCTGGCTCATCGCGATGGCCCACACCATGCCGATGACGATGGCGATCGCCAGGCCGGTGAAGGTGACGACGATGGAGCGGCCCAGCGCCGGCAGGACCTTGTCCATCGTCGGGCCGTCGAAGAGGGCGTCGGTGATGATCGTGTGCGGCGCCGGCATGAGGAAGCGCCGGCCGGGGTCCAGCACCAGGTAGGTGATCGCGTACCAGACGCCGATCAGCGCGGCGAAGACCGCGATCGGCAGCAACGAGTCGGTGACCCGCTTGCGCCCCCTGCCCGACCGCTTCACCAGCGGCGCGGTGCCGGCGCCGGTGAGCACCGGGTCGGCGGTCGGCGCGGTGGGCGGGGTGTCGACGGTGGCGGTCACGAGGGTCTCCTCGGGAGAGTGCGCGGTGGTGGTCACGAGTGCCCCTCGCGGAGGGCGTGGGAGACCTTGCCGGCGAGCTCGGCGAACTCGGGGGTGAACCGGAGCTCGGGGGTGCGGTCGGGGCCGAAGGGCACCTCGAAGGTGTCCACGATGTGGCCCGGGCGCCCGGACATCACCAGCACCTTGGTCGACATGTAGACGGCCTCGCTCACCGAGTGGGTGATGAACAGCGCGCCGAAGCCCTTGCTGGCGAAGAGCCGGATCAGCTCGTCGTTGAGGCGCTCGCGGGTGATCTCGTCCAGCGCGCCGAAGGGCTCGTCGAAGAGGAAGAGGTCGGGGTCCAGGGTGAGCGAGCGGGCCAGCGAGGCCCGCATCTTCATGCCGCCCGACAGCGCCCGCGGCAGCTTCTTCTCGTGGCCGCGCAGCCCGACGAGCTCGATGGCGTCCAGCGCGGCCTGGTGCGTCGCGGTCTTGCTCAACCCGTGCAGCTCGGCGAGCAGCTCCACGTTCTTCTTCACGCTGCGCCAGGGCAGCAGCGTGGCGTCCTGGAAGACGTAGCCGATGCGCTTCGCGTCGACCTGCGAGGTGCCCGACGTCGCCGGGGACAGCCCGGAGGCGATCCGCAGCAGGGTCGACTTCCCGCAGCCCGAGGGGCCCACGACGGTGACGAAGTCACCGCGGCGGACGTCGAGGTCGACGCCCTCCAGGGCGACGGTGCCGTCGGGGAAGGCCTTGGCGACGTCGCGGAAGCGCAGCACCAGGTCTCCGTGCCCCTTCGGGACGGCGCTCCGGACGGCGGACGGGGCGGTGGGTGCTGGTGCGCTCACGGGCACCTCCGGGTGCTCGGTGGACCGCGGTGGGTCGCGGTGGGATCGGTGCCACGACCGGGTGATCGGCGCGACGAGGTCACCTTGCGCGGGGTCTGTTTCGCCTGCGTGTGCCATCGGTGAACGCAGCCGACCGGTTGGTCACGACTGGGACACACCGGCTCCCGGGTACACCCGCTGCACCCTGCTGCTCGCCACCACCCGGCCCCGGGACACCACCACGCGGGCGGTCCCGGCCCCGGCGACGGCAGCGTCCAGGCTCTCCGCCTCGACGGCGAGGAACTCCGCGACCGACCCGACGGCGACGGCGGGCACCGGCAGCCCCATGCACCGGCGGGCCCCGGCCGACACCGCGTCCCAGGCCTCCCGGGTGGACAGGTGCCCGGCGGTGACCAGCAGCGAGGCGGCCTCGGTGGCGTCGGCGCGGCCCATCGGGTTGAACGGGTCGCGCAGGTTGTCCCCGCCGGCCCCGACGGTGGCCCCGGCCTCCAGCAGCGTGCGGACGGCGGTCAGCCCGCGCGGTGTCGCCACGGGTGCGTCCCGGCCCTGCAGGTAGAGGTTGGTCTGCGGCAGCGCGACGACACCGACCCCGGCCGCGGCGACCTCGGCCGCGGTGGCCCGGGCGACCTCGAGGGGGTGCACGCCCAGGGAGACGCAGTGGCTGGCGGTGGCGCCGTGGGCGAACCCGGTGGCCCGGACCCGCTGGGCCAGGTGCAGCAGGCCCTGCGCGGTGGGGTCGAGGGTCTCGTCGGTGTGCAGGTCCAGCGGGAGGCCCCGGCGGCGGGCCACCTCGAAGGACATCTCGAACCCGGCGACCCGGTCGGGCCACATGTGCGGCGCCCCACCGACCAGGTCGACGCCGAGGTCGACGGCCTCCTCCAGCAGGCGGGCGTTCTCCTCGGCCTCGCCCGGGCCCCACGGTGCGCTGGCCAGGGCGACGACCTGCACGTCGACGAGCCCGGCGAGGGCCTCGCGCACCTCGACCAGGGCGCGGGCGTGCCGGGTGCCCGAGTGCGCGCCGACGTCGGCGTGGGTGCGGATCGCCGTCGTCCCGTTGGCCAGGTACTCGTACGCGGCGCGGGTGGCCCGGTCGACCAGGTCCTCGTGGGTGAAGGCGTCGGCGATCTGCCGGATCGCCACGATGGCACCGGCCAGGTCCCCGGTGGCGTTGGGCGCCCGGTGGCTGGTCAGCGCCTTGTCCAGGTGGGCGTGCGGCTCGGCGGGGGCGGGCAGCAGGTGGTGCCCGGTGAGGTCGTGCACCTCCTCGTCCGGACGGGGCGCGAGGCTCCCCGCGGGGGCGACCTCGGCGACCACTCCCCCGTCCACCCGGACGTCGACGTGGCGTCCGTCCAGGTCGGTGGCCCCGGTCATCAACAGCGTCACGTCAGTGCACGTCCGATCTCGGCCAGGCCCGTGGCGGTGGTCAGTTCGGCGCCGGCGGTGGGGACGCCGGACAGGTCGACGCCGCGCACCCCCGGCACGGACAGGTAGGCCTGGGCGAGGGCGATGGCCGCGGCGATGCCGGCCCGCCGCGGGTCGGGCGCCGACTCGATGCCGGCCAGGTACCCGGCGGGCAGCCGCAGGCTGGTGAACCGGCGCAGCTGGACGGCCGACCCGGGGTCGGTGGCGACGGCCACACAGGCCACGAAGGGCACGTCGACGCCGAGGTCGCCGGCCTCCTCCACGAAGGCCCGCAGCGCCTCGACCGAGCCGGCGTGGTTCACGAAGCAGACGTCGGCACCGGCCCGGACCTTCTCGCGCAGCCGCTCGGCGCGGCGCTGCGCGGGCGGGCCGTGCGGGGTCTCCCCCACCGACACCAGCACGCCGGCGGCCTTCGCCGCTGCGGCCAGCGCGGTGGAGTCCAGGTCGAAGACCGGCTGGGCGTCGGGCCGGTCGCCGGTGAGCGTGTGGTCGCCGGTCACGCAGTGCACGGCACCGACGCCGAGGTCGGCGAGCCCGGCGAGCTCGCCCTCCAGCGCCACCCGGTTGCGGTCCCGGCAGTTGAGGCCCTGCCACACGGGCACCCCGCGGGCCTGCACGAGCGAGGCCCGGTAGCTCGGGGAGAACTGCACCCGGGCGGCGCCGTGGTCTCCGAGCAGGACCGCGTCGACGGCGCCGACGACCCGGTCGGCCGCCCGCTCCAGGGAGTCCCGGGACAGCGCGACCGCGGGCAGGTCCGCCACGACGACGGGACGCTGCCGCATCAGGGCCAGCAGGTGCGGCTCGGGCACCGTGCGGCTCTCCCGGGCACCGCTCCACCGGACGGTGGGCAGCGGCAGGAACGAGCACGGGACCGGTGCCACCTCGCACGTCCCGTCGTCCCCGACGCCACCGCAGGGCCCGTACGTCATCGACTTGGGGCAGGCCCGGGTGGCGTGCTGCAGGTCGACGTCGACCGAGGGGGTCACCGGGGCGGGACGGCGGTCGACGGCGGGCTCCTCGGGTCGGGACGGCTGGGTGCGACAGCGTCGTCCCGGGGTGTTCCCGGCCGGTTTCCGGGGCGTGACGCCCGCGACCGCGCGCACCGGACCCCGAGGGTGTCGCATCTGACACCCGGTCGCGGGCCTCGACCGCGGGCCGGACCGGTTGCCCCTGACAGGGGAGCCGACCGGCTCCCGGACGAGAGGGGACAGACGTGGTGCACTACGAACTGGACGGCAGGGTCGCACTGGTGACCGGGGCGGGCTCGGGCATCGGCCGGGCCGTCGCACTCACCCTGGCCCGCAGCGGCGCCGCCGTCGCGGTGGCCGACCTGGCGCAGGACCGGGCCGAGGCCGTCGCCGCGGAGGTCCGCGCGGCCGGTGGCCGGGCCGAGGCCTTCGGCGGGGACAGCTCGGACCCCGACGCCGTCGACGCGCTCGTCGCCGACGTCGTCGCCCGGCTGGGCGGCCTGCACGTCGCGGTGAACAACGCCGGCATCGGCGGACCCGCGCAGACGGTCGAGGAGTACTCCACCGCCGACTGGCGGAAGGTGCTGTCGGTGAACCTGGACGGCGTCTTCTACGGCGTGCGCGCCGAGGTGCGGGCGATGCTCGCCGGCGGTGGTGGGTCGATCGTCAACATGGCCAGCGTCTTCGGTGCCGTGGGCATCGAGACGGCGCCGGCGTACGTGGCCGCCAAGCACGGCGTCGTCGGGCTGACCAAGGCCGCGGCACTCGCGCACGCCACCGAGGGGATCCGGGTGAACGCCGTGGGCCCGGCGTTCATCAGCACCCCGCTGCTGGAGTCCGCCATGAGCGAGGAGGCCCGCGCCGGGCTGGCGGCGCAGCACGCGCTGGGCCGCCTGGGCACGCCGGAGGAGGTCGCCGAGCTCGTCGCCTGGCTGGCCAGCGACGCGTCGTCCTTCGCTACCGGCACCTACTACCCGCTGGACGGCGGGCTGCTCGCCCGCTGACACCCGCTGCCGCTGCCCGGTGGCCCGATGCGGGCCACCGGCGCAGGGTGGGGGCATGGACCAGACCCGACTCGGCACCACCGGCCTGCAGGTCTCCCGGATCTGCCTGGGCATGATGAGCTTCGGCGAGCCCACCCGCGGCGGGCACGGGTGGAGCCTGGCCGAGGACGACGCCCGCCCGATCGTGCGGGCCGCCCTCGACGCCGGCATCACCTTCTTCGACACCGCGAACGTGTACTCCGCCGGCTCCTCCGAGGAGATCACCGGCACGCTGCTGCTGGAGGCCGTCGACCGCGACGACGTCGTCATCGCCACCAAGGTGCACGGCCGGATGCGCCCGGGGCCCAACGGCGCGGGGCTCTCCCGGCGCGCGGTCCTGGCCGAGGCCGAGGCCAGCCTGCGGCGGCTGGGCACCGACCACATCGACCTGTACCAGATCCACCGCTGGGACCCCGAGACGCCGGTCGAGGAGACGCTGGAGGCGCTGGACTCCCTGGTGCGCTCGGGCAAGGTGCGCTACCTGGGCGCCTCGTCGATGTGGGCCTGGCAGTTCAGCAAGGCCCTGCACCTGGCCGGTGAGCACGGCTGGCACCGCTTCGTGACGATGCAGGACCACTACAACCTGATCGCCCGGGAGGAGGAGCGGGAGATGCACCCGCTCTGCCTGGACGCCGGGGTCGGCGTGCTGCCGTGGAGCCCGCTGGCCCGCGGCCGGCTCACCCGGGACGCCGACGCCAGCACCACCCGCTCCCAGGACGACGCCTTCGCCCAGAAGCTGTACACCGACGACTCCGACGCCGAGATCGTGGCCCGGGTGGCCGCCGTCGCGTCCGAGCGCGGGGTGTCGCGCGCCCAGGTCGCACTGGCCTGGGTGCTGTCCAAGCCGGTGGTCACCGCGCCGATCGTCGGGGTCACGAAGGCCGCGCACCTGGCCGACGCCGTCGCCGCGGTCGACCTGGAGCTGACCGAGGAGGAGGTCGCCCGGCTCGAGGAGCCCTACCGGCCGCACGAGGTCAGCGGCTTCAGCTGAGCGTGAGGCTCGTCGCGGCCTTCCGGTGAGCGGGTCCGCGGCCGCGACGACCCGCCGCCGGGACCGCGAGGATCACCCGGTGTCCTCCCCCGTCCGCCGCGCCGTCCCGCACCTGCTGGGCCGACGGCCGCCCGCCGCGGCCGCGCTGTGGGCCGCCGGCGGACGCAAGGCGCTGTCCGCCGCGGCGTCGGTCACCGTGCCGCTGGCGCTCGGCGTCGCGCTGGGCCACCCCGACCTGGGGTCCGCCGCGGCTCTGGGCGGGCTGACGGCGGTCTACGGCTCGTCGCTGCCGTACCGGCGGCGGGCCGGGGTGGTCGCCGGTTGCGCGGCGGTGGTCGTCGCGGCCGTGGCGCTGGGCGGGCTGACCGGCGGCAGCCCGGCGCTGCTGTCGGTGACCCTCGGCGCGCTGGCCGCAGCCGCCACCGCGGCCACCGCGCACTTCCGGGTCGGACCGCCGGGGCCCCTCGGCGTCGTCCTGGTCGGCGGCAGCGCCAGCGCGCTGGGCGCCGACGCCACCGTGCTGGCCGAGCACGTCGCGGCGGCCGCGGCCGGTGCCACCCTGGCCTGGCTGGTCGTCATGCTCCCGTGGCTGTGGGACCCGGCCGGCCCCGAGCGCCGCTCGGTGGCCGCCGCCCGGGCCGCGGTCGCCGCGGCCCGGTCGACCCGGCCCGCCGTCGTCGCCCGGGCGGTGCGGGTGGCTGACGCCGCCGTCGCCGCCGGGTCGCGTCGCCGTCCCTCGCTGCGGGCGGAGCTGGGCGTCCTGGAGGAGCAGTTCCTGCGCGAGCTGCCGCTGGGCGACGCGCCCGCTCCCCCGCCGGGCGGGGCCGCTGTCGCCGTCCGCCCGGTGCCGCCGTGGGTGTGGACGTCGCTGCGCATCGGGCTCGGCGTGGCCGCGGCCGGGCTGGTGGCCGGCGCGCTGGGCCTGGCGAGCACCTACTGGGCGGCCACCACCGCGGTGGCCGTGCTGCTGGGCACCGACGCCCGCAACACCCGGGCCCGCGCCGGGCACCGGGTGACCGGGACGCTGGTCGGGGTGGGCGTGGCCGCACTGCTCTTCGCCGCCGACCTGCCGGTCGGGCTGGAGGTGCTGGCGGTGGGCCTGCTGCTGGTCGGGGTGGAGCTGCTGGTGGCCCACCAGTACGTGCTGGCGGTCTCCTTCATCACCCCGCTGTCGCTGCTGCTGGTGCACGTCGGGGTGCCCGAGCGCAGCGGCCTGGAGCTGATCACCACGCGGCTCACCGAGACCGTCGTCGGCATCGTGCTGGCGCTGGCCGCCGGGTTGCTGCTCTTCCCGCGGGCCGCCAGCCGCCGACTGCCCGGCGTCGTCGCGACCGCCGGTGCCCGGGCCCGCGCCCTGGTCGAGGGCCCGGTGGACGAGGGCACGGTGGACGAGGGCACGGTGGACGAGGACACGGTGGACGAGGACACGGTGGACGAGGACACGGTGGACGAGGACACGGTGGACGAGGGCACGGTGGACGAGGGCACGGTGGACGAGGGCGCCCTGCACGACGCACTGGTCGTCCTCAACGAGGTGGCCACCGCCGCCCGGGCCGAGCTGCGGCCCGCGGCCGGCACCGAGGCGTGGCTGCGCCGGGGCCGGTGGACCGCCGACCTGGGCTGGGGCCTGTTGGGCACCCGGGCGCGCGGGGAGTCCCACCTGGCCGACGTGCTCGCAGCCCGGGTGCGCGCGGACCTCTGACCCGTCAGTCGACCTGGGCGACCAGCAGGGCCCGAGCCACCGGCGTCAGGAACCAGCCCACGACCAGCAGCGCCGTGGCGCCCACGAGCAGCCACGCCCCGGTCCGGCCCGACCGCTGGGCACCCCGGACCAGCGCGACACCGCTGACCGCCAGCGCGACCAGCGCCCCGGTGAACGCCAGGACCGAGACCAGGAACCCGACGCCCCGGCCGGCCCCCAGCACGAACGGGGCGTCCGCCAGCCACGGGAGGAGCACGAGGGCCACGTAGCCGAGCCCGGGGACGCCGACGGCGGCACCGGCCAGCAGCGGCGAGCGGGGAACTGCGTGGACGTCGGGCGGTCCGGTGGGGACGGCGGTCACGCGGGGATGGTGGCGGCCCGCCGTCCCCGGCGTCAACGGCTCGCGCGGAACCGCAGCACCTGGCCGGGCGTGAGCTGGCCGCACCGGTCGACGTCGGGCTCGGCGACGTAGCCGATCACCGGGTACCCGCCGGTGACCGGGTGGTCGGCCAGGAACAGCACCGGCTGCCCGGACGGCGGGACCTGCAGGGCGCCGCGCTCCATGCCCTCGCTGGCCAGCTCGCCGTCCCGGGCGCGGGTCAGCTCGGGACCCGACAGCCGCAGGCCGACCCGGTTGCCGTCCCCGGTCACCGTCCACCCGGCCGAGGTCAGCAGCGCCCGGGCGTCGTCGGTGAACCAGTCGGCGCGGGGCCCCGGCAGCACGGTCACGACGACCTCCCCGGCCGGCGGCTCCAGGACCGGTGCGACGTCGACCCCCGGCCACGCAGAAGACGCCGGACCCACCGGCAACACGTCCCCGGCGACGACGACGGCCGGCCCCAGCCCGGAGAGCAGGTCGGTGGAGCGGGACCCCAGCACCGGGTCGACGTCGACCCCGCCGCGGACGGCGAGGTAGGAGCGCAGCCCGCCGACCGGCGCACCGAGCGCCAGCTGCTCCCCGGCCCGCAGCCGGACCGGGGCCGCGTAGGGCGCCCCGGCGCAGCGCGCACCGGTCAGCGCCACCCACAGCTCCGCATCGGCACGGACCACCAGCCCCCCGGCGGTGACCTCCAGCAGTGCGGCGGCGACCGGGTTGCCCACCAGCCGGTTGGCCAGCGCGGCCGACGTCCGGTCGCAGACCCCGGAGCGGCCGATGCCCTCGGCCGCGCGCCCCGGCCGGCCCAGGTCCTGGACCGTGGTCAACGGCCCGGGCGCGAGCACGGTGAGGCTCACCGGACCGCCCGGAACCGGACCCGGACGCCGGGACGCAGCAGCGCGGCGGGGTCCCGGTGGACGTCGAAGACGGCCGTGTCGGTGTGCCCGAGCAGCTGCCAGCCGCCCGGGGACTCCCGTGGGTAGACCCCGCTGAACTCCCCCGCCAGGCCCACCGACCCGGCCGGCACCCGGGTCCGCGGGGTGCTGCGGCGCGCCACGTCCCACCCTCCGTCGGCGGCCGTCAGGTAGCCGAAGCCCGGCGCGAAGCCGCAGAACGCCACAGTCCACGTGGTGCCGGTGTGCCGGGCGACCACCTCGTCGGCCGTGCACCCCAGCAGCTCGCCGACGTCGGCCAGGTCGGCCCCGTCGTAGACGACCGGCAGCTCGAGCACCTGGCCCTCGGCGCGCGCGTCGGGCGGCCGGGGCCGGGTGGCCCGCACCGCCGCGGCGACGGCGTCGAGGGTCGTGGCGCCCGGGTCGAGCACGACGAGCACGGTGCGCGCCGCGGGGACGACGTCGACCACCCCGGGCGGCGGGTCGGCCACGAGCGCCGCGTGCAGGGCGAGGACCTCGTCCAGCCCGTCGAGCTCGGCGAGGACCGCGGCGTCCCCACTGGGCAGCAGACGCATCAGCGGGCGAACGGGGAGAGGGTGACGCCCGCACCGGTGAGCGCGTCCCGCACCTGCCGCGCGATCCCGACCGCTCCCGGGGTGTCGCCGTGCACGCAGATCGACCCCGGCGCCAGGTGCAGCTCCCCGCCGTCGACGTCGGTGACCGCTCCCCCGGTGGCCATCGCGAGGCAGCGGCGGGCGATCTCGGCCGGGTCGTGCAGCACCGCGCCGGGCAGCCGCCGGGACACCAGGTTGCCCTCGGGCGTGTAGGCCCGGTCGGCGAAGGACTCGGCCACCGTGGTCAGCCCGGCCTCGGCGGCCAGCCGCAGCCACACCGACCCGGGCAGCCCCAGCACGGGGAGCGTCGGGTCGACGTCCACCACGGCGGCGACGACGGCCGCGGCCTGCTCCTCGTGGTGCACGATCGCGTTGTAGAGCGCGCCGTGCGGCTTGACGTAGCGGACCCGGTCCCCCGCCACCCGGGCGAAGGCCTGCAGCGCACCGAGCTGGTAGACGACGTCCTGGGTCAGCGCGTGCGGCTCGACGTCGATGAACCGGCGGCCGAAGCCGGGCAGGTCCCGGTAACCCACCTGCGCGCCGATGGCGACGCCGTGCTCGACGGCCCGCTCGCAGACCCGCCGCATGATCGTGGCGTCGCTGGCGTGGAAGCCGCAGGCGACGTTGGCGCTGCTGACGATCTCCAGCAGCGCGTCGTCGTCGCCCAGCGTCCACTGGCCGAAGCCCTCGCCGAGGTCGGAGTTGAGGTCGATGGTCGTCACGGCGCTCCTCAGGCGAACAGGTCGATGACCGGGCGGACGGAGTTGACCGCCAGGTAGAGCGTCAGCAGCCAGGCGACCCAGCCGACGACGAGCAGCCAGCGCGGGTAGCGGTACCCGCCGAGCAGGTCCGACCGGCGGGTGGCCACCCACAGCAGGACCGCGATGCCGATCGGCAGCAGCAGGCCGTTGAACGCCCCGGCGAAGACGAGCAGCGTGGTCGGGGCGGTGCCGATGAGCAGGTAGGCCAGCGTGGTGACGGCGATGAAGCCGACGACGAGCAGCGTCCGGGTGCGGTCGCTGGTCCTCGTCCGGGAGGTCACGAAGGAGACCGAGGTGTAGGAGGCGCCGATGACGCTGGTGATCGCCGCGGCCCACAGCACGATGCCGAAGACCCGCATGCCGACCTCGCCGGCGGCCTGGCCGAACGCCGAGGCCGCCTGGTTGTCCGGGTCCAGCGCGGCGCCGCCGGAGACGACGCCGAGGATGGCCAGGAAGAGCACGACCCGCATGACCGCGGTGATCAGGATGCCGGTGACCGAGCCGCGGGTGATGTCCCGGACGTGCCCGGGCCCGCTGACACCGGAGTCCAGCAGGCGGTGCGCGCCGGCGTAGACGATGTAGCCGCCGATCGTGCCGCCGACCAGCGTGGTGATGGCCAGGACGTCGACCTGCTCGGGCAGCACCACGTTGCGCAGTGCCTGCCCGACCGGCGGGCCCGAGGTGATCGCCACGTAGGTGGTCAGCACGATCATCACCAGCCCGAGGACGACGACGATCCGGTCGACCGCGACGCCGGCCTTCTTGCTCAGGAACACCCCGATGGCGATGAGCGCGGACAGCGCCCCGCCGATCTTCGGGTCCAGGCCCAGCATGGCGTCGGTGCCCAGCCCGGCGCCGCTGACGTTGCCGATGTTGAACACCAGCCCGCCGACCAGCAGGAAGGCGGCCATCACCCAGCCCAGCCCGGGCGCCACCAGGTTGCCCAGCTCCTGGGCCCGGCGGCCGCTCACCCCGATGACCCGCCAGACGTTCAGCTGCAGTGCGATGTCCACCAGGATCGAGATGACGATCGCGAAGGCGAACGCGGCGCCGAGCTGGACGGTGAAGGTCGTCGTCTGGGTGATGAAGCCCGGGCCGATCGCCGAGGTGGCCATCAGGAACATCGCACCCAGCAGGGTGGAGCGGGTGCTCGAGGCCAACCGGCCGCCGGTGGCGCCGGGCGCGGCTCCGGGGGTGGACCCGCGGTCCGGCGACGGCTCCGGGGCGGGGTCCGTCGGACCGGTCCGGCTCTCGGGACCTGACATGGCGTGCTCCCTCGGTGGGGTGGCGGCGGTGGCGCGCGGGGCACGCCCTCGTGATGGCGAGCACACTATGGAATCGTTGAACAATCCGACAAGGGGCTGATGCGAGAGTTGACGCGCCCGACACACAGGACACGATGGCGAGGTGACCGTGGCCCGACCCTCCTCCCCAGCCGCCGAGTCCGCAGCCGGGAGCTCAGCCGCAGACGCGGCGGGCCCGGACCGCCGTGACCGTGCGTGGCTGCAGGCGCTGACCACCGAGGCGGCGGCGCTCGACCGGTCGAGCACCGCCGAGCGGGTGGCCGACGCCCTCCGCCGCCGGGTCACCGAGGGCCACCTGGCCCCGGGCACCCGGCTCTCGGAGGAGCAGCTCGTGGCCGTCCTGCAGGTCTCCCGGAACACCCTGCGCGAGGCGTTCCGCCTGCTGGGGCACGAGGGCCTGCTGGTCCACCGGCTGCACCGGGGCGTCTTCGTCACCGAGCTGACCGACGAGGACCTGGTGGACATCTACCGGGTGCGCCGCGCCGTCGAGTGCGACGTCGTCCGCCGGCTCGGCGAGGTCCTCGACCCGGCCGCCGGCCCCGAGCCGCTCGGGCAGCTCCGTGCCGACGTCGAGGCCGGTGAGGACGCTGCCCGCCGCGGGGACTGGTCAGCCGTCGGGACCGCCAACATGCACTTCCACCAGCACCTGGTGGCCCTGGCCGGCAGCCCCCGGCTGGACGGGACGACGGCCCGGCTGCTCGCCGAGCTCCGGCTGGCGTTCCAGGGCGCGGCCGCCGAGCACGTGCACGGCCCCTACGTCGCCCGCAACCGTGCCCTGTTCGAGCTCCTGCACGCCGGGCGCACCGAGCAGGCCGCGACCGAGCTGGAGGAGTACCTCCACGTGTCCCTCGCCCACATGACCGACCTCCGACACGGACCCCGCCGGTGAGCGCCCCCGCGACGACACCCGCGAGCGCACCCGCGGGCACGCCTGCCGCCGCCCGGGCCGCGTTCCGCGCCGGCCTGGCGGTGCCCTCGTCGGGCTGGGCACCGGGCAGCACGCAGGCCAACCTGGTGGTGCTCCCCCGCGACTGGGCCTTCGACATGCTGCTGTTCGGCCAGCGGAACCCCCAGCCGGTGCCGTTGCTCGACGTCACCGACCCGGGCTCGACCCGCACGGTGCTCGCCCCGGGCGCGGACCTGCGCACCGACCTGCCCCGCTACCGGGTGTGGGCCGACGGTGAGCTGGTCGCCGAGCCCACCGACATCGTCGACCTGTGGCGGGAGGACCTGGTCAGCTTCCTCGTCGGGTGCAGCTTCAGCTTCGAGACCGCCCTGCTGGACGCCGGTGTACCGGTCCGCAACATCGAGCAGGGCACGAACGTGTCCATGTACCGCACCGACCGGGAGTGCCGGCCGGCCGGTCGGCTGGCCGGACCGCTGGTGGTGTCGATGCGCCCGGTGCCGGCCGCGCAGGTGGTCACCGCCGTCCAGGTCACCGCCCGGATGCCCCAGGTGCACGGCGCCCCGGTGCACGTCGGGGACCCGGCGTCCCTCGGCATCGCCGACCTGGCCGCCCCCGACTTCGGCGACCCGGTGGTGCTGCACGAGGGCGACGTCCCGGTGTTCTGGGCGTGCGGGGTGACCCCGCAGGCCGCCCTGATGGCCTCTCGGCCGCCGTTCGCCCTCACCCACGCGCCCGGTCACATGTTCGTCACCGACGTCCCGGACGCGGTCTACCGCCAGCCCTGAACCGGCGGTTCAGTCCTCGGGCTCGGGCGGCACCTCGGCACCGGCGGCCTCGTCCCGGTCGGCCCACTCCAGCAGCGGGGCCAGGTCGAAGGGCCGGGCGTCGATGTCGGCGTGCAGGTCACCGAGGCGGGCGAAGCGCGTGGGCATCGTGGCGATGGTGAAGTCACCGGGCTCGGCGTCGGCCAGCTCGTCCCAGGTGATCGGCGCGGACACCGTGGCCTCGGGGTTGCCCCGCACGGAGTAGGCCGCGGCCAGGGTGTGGTCCCGGGCGTTCTGGTTGTAGTCGACGAACAGCGCAGCGGGGTCACGGTCCTTGCGCCACCACGTCGTCGTGACCTCGTCGGGGGCGCGGCGCTCCACCTCGCGGGCGAAAGCCAGCGCGGCCCGCCGGACGTCGCCGAAGCCGTGTGCCGGTGGGATGCGGACGTAGACGTGCAGCCCGTTGCCGCCCGAGGTCTTGGGGAACCCGACGGCCCCCAGCTCGTCGAGGACCTCGCGGACGACGCCGGCGACCCGGCGGACGGTGCCCCAGTCGGCCTCGGGCATCGGGTCCAGGTCGATGCGCCACTCGTCGGGCAGCTCGACGTCGGCCCGGCGGCTGTTCCACGGGTGGAACTCCACGGTGGACATCTGCACCGCCCAGGCGACGTGCGCCAGGTGGGTCACGCACAGCTCGTCGGCGGTCCGCCGGTACCGCGGGAAGGTGACCCGCACCGTCTCCAGCCACGGCGGCGCGCCCGAGGGCACCCGCTTCTGGTGCACCTTCTCCCCCGTCACGCCGGTGGGGAACCGGTGCAGCATGCAGGGCCGCTCGCGCAGCGCGTTGACGATCCCGGGGCCGACGGCGAGGTAGTACTCCAGCAGGTCCCGCTTGGTCTCCCCGCGGGCCGGGAAGTACACCCGGTCCGGGCTGGACAGCCGCACGTCCAGCCCGTCGACCTCGATCTCGACCGCGTCGCCGGCCTTGCTCGCCATGGTCAGGACCCTAGGCCGACGAGGGCCGCGGACAGGTCCCACAGCTCGCGGGCCCGGCGGTCGTCCCGGGCGGCCAGCAGGGTCAGGCCCGGCGAGCGGTCGACGTGGTACCCGCCGTTGCGCCAGCCCTCCTCGGCGGTGGCCAGCCAGACCATGGTGTCCGCGCCCTGTGCCGGGGTGCGGAAGAACGCGGTCAGCGGTGTGCGGAACGCCAGCCCGACCACCCCGCCGGACTGCACGCCGAACGAGCTGGCCACCGCGCCGGGGTCGTAGCAGGCGGCGGTCACGTCGGGGCCCCACCGGCGGGCCAGCTCCCGGGTGGTGAGCACGTTGGCGAACTTGGCCTTCGCGTACGCGCGGTTGGCCAGGTAGGGCGGCCGGGACTCGTAGGCCCGGGCCAGCCGGCCCCGCGGGACCCACCCGAACCGGTGCATGAAGGACGCCGTCGCCACCACCCGGCCGCGCGCGGCGCGCAGCTGCGGCTCCAGCAGCCGGGTCAGCAGGTACCCACCGAGGTGGTCGACCTGGAACGTCGTCTCGTGGCCGTCGACGGTGAGCCGCCGCGTGCCGAACGAGCCGCCGGCGTTGTTGCACAGCACGTCGACCCGGTCGAACCGGTCGGCGACGTCGGCGGCCAGCCGGCGGACGTCGTCGAGCCGGGCGAAGTCGGCGACCAGCGGCACGCTGCCGGGCAGGTCGGCGGCGACCCGGGCGGTCTTCTCCGGTGACCGGCCGACCACCACGACCTGCGCACCGTCGCGGTGCAGCCGGCGGGCCGCCGCCTCGCCGATGCCGTCGGAGGCACCGGTGACGACGACGACCCGGCCCGCTGCCGACCCGGGGGTGCTCAGGCCTTCCGCTCCACCAGGACGACCGGGATCTCCCGGTCGGTCCTGCGCTGGTAGTCGGCGTAGTCGGGGAAGGCCGCGACGGCCCGCTCCCACCACCCGGCCTTCTCCTCGCCGCTGATCTCGCGGGCGACGCCGTCCCAGATCTGGTCGCCGTCCTGGACGGTGACCTCGTCGGGGTGCGCCAGGAGGTTGAGGTACCAGGTGGGGTGCTTGGGCGCCCCGCCCTGGCTCGCGACCATGGCGTAGACGCCGTCGTGCTCGACCTTCATCAGCGGGTTCTTGCGGACCGCGCCGCTCTTGGCCCCGCGCGTGGTGAACACGACGACGGGCTCGGGGCGGCCCGGGAGGGTGTTGGCCTCCCGGCCGCCGCTGCGCTCGTAGGCCTCGACCTGGTCGCGGACCCACTTCTCCGGGCTGGGTACGTACTCGCCGTCCAGTGGCATGCCCCGACCCTAGGGCGACCCGGGCCGGGCGGCAGGGGGTCCGCTCAGCGGGACAGCACCCCGCGCAGCTGCCAGCCGACGACGAGCACGGCCGCCGCGCCCAGCGCCGCCCCGCCACCGCCGAAGGCCGCCTCGACCGCGGCGCTGCGGGTGTCCGGCTCCCCGGGTGCGGCGGCGAGGGCGCCGACGACGCCGGCGAGCGGCACGACCACCCACGGCCACGGGCGCCCGGGCGGCACCGGGGCGGGCGGGGTCCGCCGCCACCACAGCGCCACCCAGCCGGCCAGCACGAGCAGCCCCACCGCACCACCGACGTCGGCCAGCCAGCTGTACGCCGGCACCCCTGCCCACGGCTCGTACAGCACCGGCAGCAGGTCCACGCCCCACCGGCGCGGGTGGGTGAACGCGTCGAGCACCACGTGGGTCGCCGCACCCACGACGACCGCCGCCGCGACCGGCACCAGGTCCCGCGCGCCGGTCAGCCGCGCGCGCAGCCCCAGCGGGACGCCGACCAGCCGGGCCCGCAGCGGCCGCGGCGCCGTCGCCACCAGGGGGCGGCTCACCAGCCCGTGCCACAGCGCCCACACCAGCAGCCCGGTGAGCAGGTCGACGGTGACGACCGCCGTCCAGGTGTGGGTCTTCCACAGCGGGTCGACCGGGACGTAGGAGGGCAGGTCGGGGACGACGCTCCCGACGACCAGCGCCGAGGCCGGCAGCCGGGTGCGCAGGAAGGGCAGGACGGCGACCGGGTGGGCGCCGGTGAAGGGCACCGGGTCAGCCCGCGGCGCGGTCCTCGGCCAGGGTGTGCGCGACGACGGCGTTGGCGTGCCCGTGGCCCATCCCGTGCTCGGTCTTCAGCCAGCCGACCAGCGCCATCTGCTTCGCGCCGGGCTCGGCGGCGATCCGCTCGCGGACGAGGGCCTTCCACTCGGCGACCGGCCGGCCGTACGTCTTCTCGATCGAGGGGAAGTAGCTGGCCGGGCCCTGCACCTTCTCGGTCACGCCCGGGATCCTGCCGGTCCGCCCCGCCGCCGTCGAGCTCCCCGGCGACCGTGTTGTGGGGCGGCCCCCCGACGGGCAGGGTGGTCCGGTCAGCACCCGTCGAACGGAAGGCCCGAGACCATGGACTTCGGCAGCATCGCCAAGAAGGCCCAGGACGCACTCACGGACGGCGCCGACAAGCTCCAGACGGCCCTGAAGGACAACTCCGGGAAGATCGAGCAGGCCGTGGACAAGGCCGGCCGCTTCGCCAAGGAGAAGTTCCCGGACAAGGCCGAGCAGATCGACTCGGCGGCCGGCAAGGCCAAGGCCGCCGTCCCCCGCCACGAGGGCGCCGGGGACGCCGCCGGCACCGCGGGCTCCCCCGCCGACCTGACGACGCCGTCGACGGTCACCCCGCCCGTCGTGGGCACCCCGCCCGTGCCCACCCACACGGTGCCCACCCACACGGTGCCGACCCACACGGAGCCGACCCACACGGAGCCCGACGCCGGCGCCCCGGCGTGGGCCCCGCCGGGCAGCGCCACCCCGGAGGTCGACCGGGCCGCGGCAGCCGCGGCGGACACCCAGCCCTCGACGGTGCAGCCCTCGGAGCCCTCCAGCGCCGGCTTCGCCCCGCCGTCCCCGACCCCCGAGGTCGACCGCGTCGTGCGCGACCAGGAGTGACCACCCCGGGGCCGGACGCCGCGGCCGCACCCGGGGCCGGCGAGGTGGACCCGGTCGTCGCGGAGATCGCGGCCGGCTACGCGTCGACCGGTCCGGCCCTGGAGTTCGGCTCCGTGGTGCACGGCGGGAGGGCGCACCCCGGCGCCCAGGTGCGGGTGCCGCTGTCGATGATGACCCGGCACGGCCTGATCGCCGGGGCCACCGGCACCGGCAAGACCAAGACCCTGCAGCTGCTGGCCGAGCAGCTCTCGGCGCAGGGCGTGCCGGTGGTGCTGGCCGACGTCAAGGGCGACCTGACGGGGCTGTCCCGGCCCGGGGAGCCCGGCGACCGGGTCACGCGGCGCGCCACGGACACCGCCGACGACTGGACACCGACCGGCTTCCCCGTCGAGTTCCTGGCCCTGGGCGGGCTGGGCACCGGGGTGCCGGTCCGCTCCACCATCACCGGCTTCGGGCCGGTGCTGCTGTCCAAGGTGATGGACCTCAACGCCACCCAGGAGAGCTCGCTGGGGCTCGTCTTCCACTACGCGGACGACGCCGGCCTGCCGCTGCTGGACCTCAAGGACCTGCGCGCGGTCATCTCCTGGCTGGTCAGCGACGAGGGCAAGGCCGACCTGCAGGGCCTCGGCGGGCTGTCCAAGGCCACCGCCGGGGTGATCCTGCGCAACCTGATCGCCCTGGAGGACCTGGGCGGCGACGTCTTCTTCGGCGAGCCCGAGTGGGACACCGCCGACCTGATGCGCACCGCGCCCGACGGCCGCGGCGTGATCAGCTCGGTCGAGCTCAGCCAGGTGCAGGACCGGCCGGCACTGTTCTCCACCTTCCTCATGTGGCTGCTCGCCGACCTCTTCGAGGAGCTGCCCGAGGTCGGTGAGGTCGAGAAGCCCAAGCTGGTGTTCTTCTTCGACGAGGCGCACCTGCTCTTCACCGGGGCCAGCAAGGCGTTCCTGGAGTCGGTGACCCAGACCGTGCGGCTGATCCGGTCCAAGGGCGTCGGGGTCTTCTTCGTGACCCAGAACCCGACCGACGTCCCGACCCCGGTGCTGGGCCAGCTGGGCAACCGGGTGCAGCACGCGCTGCGCGCCTTCACCCCCGACGACGCGACCGCGCTGAAGAAGACCGTGAAGACCTACCCGAGGTCCACCGCCTACGACGTCGCGGAGACGCTGACGTCGCTGGGCACCGGCGAGGCGGTGGTGACCGTGCTGTCCGAGCGCGGCGCCCCCACCCCGGTCGCCTGGACGATGGTCCGGGCACCCCGCTCCTCCATGGGCCAGATCGACCCTGCCGAGCAGCAGGCCGCCGTCACCGCGTCGGTGCTGGCGGGGAGGTACGGGGCCGCCGTCGACCGGGAGTCGGCCTACGAACGGCTGGCCGCCCGGCTCGCCCCGCCACCGGCACCCGTCCCGGCGCCGGCCCCCGCGCCGACCCCTGCCCCGGTGCCACGCGACACCGACGGCTGGCGCGAGCCGGACCCCGACGGGCCGGCACCCCGGCCACGACCGCGCCGGCAGCCCGCGCCCGAGCCCGGCCTCGTCTCCACGGTGCTCGGCTCGTCGGCGTTCAGGGCCTTCGCCCGCTCCGCGGCGTCGGCACTGGGCCGGGAGATCACCCGCGGGGTGTTCGGCACCCGGCGTCGGCGGTGACGCTCACTCGTTCGGTGGGCGGATCAGGCTCACCACGACGAGCCCCGCGAACACGACGGCGAACAGCAGCGTCGAGCTCTGACCGAGCAGCCAGGACGTGAGGCCGGCACTCAGCAGGCACAGCACGCCGAGCACCGCCAGGGTGACGAACCTGCCCTCGAGCAGCGACACCGCGACTCCCTCCACCGGAGCCACCGACACTGTCAGGCGCGGGTCACGGACCCGTCACGATCTCGCCGGGTACACCGACTCGTGATCTGCCAGGGTGACCCCGTCACCCTGCGCCACCACCGAGGAGGTCCCGTGGAACCCGCGCCCCGCGTCGTCGTCCGCGGCGACGTCACCCACCGGGTGGCCCCCGACCACGCCGAGCTGACCCTCACCGTCACCGGCCGGGACCGGCAGCGCGACCGTGCGCTGGCCCTCGTCGCCGACCACCAGCGCGGGGTCACCGACCTGCTGGAGCGCTTCGCCGACCTGGTCACCGAACACTCGACCCAGGGCGTGAGCGTGCACCCCGTCGTCGAGGGGCGGCACCGGGTCACCGGCCACCTGGCCTCGGTGTCCACCCGGGTCCGGGTCGCCGAGGTCGGGCGCGCCGGGGAGCTCGCCGTCGCCGCGGCCGCGCTGGAGGGCTGCGAGCTGTGGGGGCCGCACTGGGGCCTGGACCCGGACTCCCCCGCGCACGCCGCGGCCCGGACCGCGGCGATCGGCGAGGCGGTCACCCGGGCCCGCGGGTACGCCGCGGCCGTGGGCAGCACGCTCACCGGCCTGGTCGAGCTGCGCGACGTGGGTGCCGGTCACGGTGGGCTGCCGGTGTCCGCGACGGCCTCGCGCGCCTCCGGCCAGCCGGAGGCACCCGAGTTCGACCTCACCCCGGCACTGCAGGACGTGCACGGCGCCGTCGAGGCCGTGTTCACCCTCACCCCACCCGACCTGGACGCGCTGTGAGCACAGCCCGCCCGACCACGACCACCACGCAGGAGCAGCCATGAGGTACCGCGAGGGCGCCGACATCGACACCTCCGGAGTGCAGGACCGTCGCGGCGGGGGCGGTGGTCGGGGCGGCCGCGGCCTGGCCGTCGGCGGCGGTGGGCTCGGCGTCGTCGGGCTGATCGTCGTGGTGCTGTTCCAGGTCCTCGGCGGCGGCGGGGGCGGGGGCGGGTCCGCGTCGTCCGGGCTGCAGGACGTGCTCGGCGGGCTGAGCCAGGGCGAGACCGCCGACAACACCCAGCTGGAGCAGTCCTGCCAGACCGGGGCCGACGCCAACGACAGCGCCGACTGCGCGACGGCGGCCAACATCGACTCGATCCAGGACTTCTGGGAGCAGAACCTGGAGGGCTACGTGCCCACCGACACCGTGTTCTTCTCCGGCCAGGTGCAGACCCGGTGCGGTGGGGCCACCTCGGGCTCGGGGCCGTTCTACTGCCCGGCCGACCAGCTGGTCTACATCGACCTGTCCTTCTACCAGGACCTGCAGACCCAGTTCGGCGCCGAGGGCGGGCCCTTCGTCAACGCCTACATCCTGGCCCACGAGTACGGCCACCACGTGCAGAACCTGCTGGGCACCAACGCCCAGGTCCAGCCCGGGGAGACCGGCCCCACCAGCGGCACCGTGCGGCTGGAGCTGCAGGCCGACTGCTATGCCGGCACCTGGGCCAACCACGCCACGACCGTGCCCGACGAGTCCGGGGCGCCGCTGATCGAGGAGATCACCTCCGACGACGTCGACGCGGCCCTCGACGCCGCCGGCCGGATCGGCGACGACTTCATCCAGACCAACCTGGGCGACGGCAACGTCGACCAGGACGCCTTCACCCACGGCTCCTCCGAGCAGCGCCAGCGCTGGTTCACCACCGGCTTCGAGTCCGGTGACCCCAACGCCTGCGACACCTTCGGCACCGACGACCTGGGATGAGCGACCTGGGATGAGCGACCTCACGGTCACGGTCGACGGGGCGGTCGCCACGCTGACCATCGACCGGGCGCACAAGCGCAACGCGATGACCGGTGCCATGTGGGCCGCGGTCCCGGGGCTGCTGGACGGCCTGGCCGCCGACGAGCGGGTCCGGGTGCTGGTGGTGACCGGGGCCGGCCCCTCGTTCTGCTCCGGCGCCGACATCTCCGACCTGCTCGGCGGCCCGGACCCCGCCGACCCGATGGCGCAGCTGCGGGCGGCGAACCTGGCCGCCCAGCACGCCCTCCGGCACTTCCCGCGCCCGACGGTCGCGCTGGTCCGCGGGCACTGCATCGGCGGCGGCGTCGAGCTCGCGGCCTGCTGCGACCTGCGGTTCGCCGACGACACCGCCGTCTTCGGTGTCACCCCGGCCAAGGTCGGCATCGTCTACCCGCCGGCCCCGACCCGGGCCCTGCTGGACCTGGTCGGGCCGGCCACCACGAAGCGGCTGCTGCTCAGCGGGGAGCTGCTGGACGCCGCGACCGCGCTGCGGGTGGGCCTGGTCGACGAGGTGACCTCCCCCGCCGACCTGGCCGACGTCGTCGCCCGGTCCGCCACCGTCCTCGCCTCCCGGTCGGCGCTGTCCCAGCGGGCCACCAAGGAGGTCGTCGCCGCCCTCCTGCACGGCGGGGACGCCGAGGCCGTCGCGGACCGCTGGTACCGGGAGACCACCACCGCCGGCGAGCTGGCCGAGGGCGTGGCCGCGTTCACCCAGCGCCGTCCCCCGCGCTTCCCGTGGACCGGCTGAGCGGAGTGCCGGCGCCCAGGAGAACTCCTCCTGGGCACTCCGCAGGGAGGAATGCGCGGGGACGCCCGGCGTTCGACCCCACATGACCACCATCGGCATCATCGGCGCCGGCCAGATCGGCGCCCAGCTCGCCCGCATCAGCACCGACGCCGGCTACGACGTCGTCCTGTCCAACTCCCGCGGCCCGGAGACCCTGGCCGACCTGGTCGCCGAGATCGAGGCCCGCCCGTCGCGGCAGGGCTCCATCCGGGCGGCCACCGCCACCGAGGCCGGGGAGGCCGGCGAGGTCGTCGTCGTCACCGTCCCGCTGAAGAACCTGGCCGACGTGCCGGTCGAGCCGCTGGCCGGCAAGACCGTCATCGACACCAACAACTACTACCCCGAGCGGGACGGCCACATCGCCGAGCTCGACGAGGAGACGACGACCACCGCGGAGATGGCCCAGCGCCACCTGCCCACCTCGACGGTCGTCAAGGCGTTCAACCACATCTACAGCGAGCACCTGACCAGCAAGCGCACCGCCACCGGCACCGAGCACCGCCGGGCGCTGGTCATCGCCGGGGACGACGCCGACGCCAAGGCGTGGGTGGCCGGCTACATCGACGCCATCGGCTTCGACACCTTCGACGTCGGCCCGCTCGCCGAGGGCTGGCGCATCCAGCGCGACACCCCCGGCTACGGCCCGGAGTTCGACGTCGAGCAGCTCCGCGAGGCCACGGCCCAGGCCAAGCGCTACCGCGACATGTGACCCACGGGGCCGCGCCCGCCGTCTCAGACGGTGAGCGCGGCCTCGTCGGCCTCGACGGCAGCGTTCCACTCGGGCTTCTCGGCCTGCCACCGGTCCTCGGTGCGGCCCAGCCGCCAGTAGCCCGACACGCTCATCAGCTCGCGCGGCAGGTCCAGCTCGGCCCGCAGGAACCGGCGCAGCTCGCGGACGAACCCGGCCTCCCCGTGCACGAAGGCGTGCGGGGTGCCCTCGGGACGGTCCGCGGCCAGCACCGCCGCCGTGAGGGCGGCACCGACCGGCTGCGAACCGCGGTACACCCAGGTGACGCCGGGCAGGTCCTGCTCGTCGGCCGGGCCCTCGACCTCGACGAACACCTGCGCCGGGACGCCGTCCGGCAGCCGGGGCAGTGCCGCGGCGATCGCGGGCAGCGCGGAGTCGTCGCCGGCCAGCAGGTGCCAGGCGGCGTCCGGGGCGGGGGCGTAGGCGCCGCCGGGCCCGGCGAACTGCAGCAGGTCGCCGGGCTGCGCGGCCGCGGCCCAGGGGCCTGCGACGCCGTCGTCCCCGTGGGTGACGAAGTCGATGGTGAGCTCGGTGGCCTCGGCGTCCCAGGCGCGCACGGTGTACGTGCGGCTGACCGGCCACAGCTCGCGCGGCTGCTCGGCCTGGACGGCGTCGACGTCGAAGGGCGCGGCGTAGGGCGCCCCGGCCGGTGGGAGCTGCAGCTTGACGTAGTGGTCGGTGAAGTCGCCGGCGCCGAAGCCGGCCAGCGACTCCCCGCCGAGGACGACGCGGACCAGGTGCGGGGTCACCCGCTCGGTGCGGACGACGGTGCCCACCCGGGTCACCCGGCGCTTGCGCGGTGCCTGTGTCACGCGGTCCTCCACGGTCGTACTGGTTAGGGTCACCTAACTGTACGCCCCGCGGGTGGAGTGGCAGGGCGCGGATCCCGCGTCCCTGTCACTCCACCAGCGCTGCAGCCTCAGACGAAGGCGCTCATCCCGGTGACCGAGCGGCCCACGATGAGGGTGTTCATCTCCCGGGTGCCCTCGTAGGAGTACAGCGCCTCGGCGTCGTTGAAGTACCGGATGACGTTGTTCTCCAGCACGATCCCGTTGCCCCCGAACAGCTCGCGGGCCATCGCCACGGTCTCTCGCCCGCGGGCGGTGACGTAGGCCTTGGCCAGCGCGGCCTGGTCGTCGCGCAGGTCGTCGGTCTCCTGCAGCTGGGCGATCCGCACGACCATGCCCAGCGAGGCGGTGACGTTGCCGAGCATCTTGGCCAGCAGGTCCTGGATCAGCTGGTAGCTGCCGATCGGCTTGCCGAACTGCTCGCGCTCCTTGGCGTAGGCCACCGCGTACTCGTAGGCGCCCATCTGGCAGCCGACACCGGACCAGGCCACCCCGCCGCGGGTCACCTTGAGGACCTTGTTGACGTCCTTGAAGGTGTTGCCGCCCTCGAGCTTGTGGTCGGCGGGGATGCGGCAGTCGACGAAGGTGATGTCGGCGTTCTGCACGGTCCGCAGCGCGAACTTGTCCTCGATCTTGGTGGCGGTGAAGCCCGGGGTGCCCTTGTCCACGACGAAGGTCTTCACCGCGTCGTCGGCCTCGTCCCGGGCGAAGACGACGACGTGGTCGGCGAAGGTGCCGTTGCCGATCCAGCGCTTGGCGCCGTTGAGCACCCAGGAGTCACCGTCCCGGCGGGCGGTGGTGCGCAGGCCGCGGGCGACGTCGGAACCGCCCTCGGGCTCGGTGAGGGCGAAGGCGCCGATCTTGTCCATCGACATCATCTCCGGGATCCAGCGCTGCCGCTGCTCCTCCGAGCCCAGGATCATGATCGAGCCCATCGCCAGGCCGTTGTGCACGCCCAGGAAGGTGGCGATCGAGGGGTCGACGCGGGACAGCTCCAGTGCCTGGAACCCGCCGTAGAGCTTGGACGCCGGCACCCGGCCGTCCCACTCGTAGGCGCGCCCCACCACGTCGATCGAGGCGAACTCGGGGATCAGGTCCATCGGGAACTCGGCGGCGGCCCAGGCGGCGTTCACCCGCGGGCGCACCTTCTCGTCCAGGAACTCCCGGAGCGACTGCAGCTCCTTGCGCTCCTCGTCGGACAGCAGGGTCTCGTACCCGAAGAAGTCCCCGGTCAGCAGGTCGGCGGTCATGTGGTGGGTTCTCCTCGTGACGACGGTGTCTCCCCGTCGATGGTCCGCCGGTCACCCGCCGGTAGCCACTCCGGGGCGGTGGGCGTCGTCACCGTCGACCGGCCGGCCGTCGGAGGGCCCTGCCTCACTAGTGTCGACGTCACCACCCACCGTTGCCCGGAGGTCACGTGCGGTTCGTGAGGGGTCTCGTCCTGGGGCTGGGGCTGGGGTCCGTGGGTGCCTTCGCGGCCGACGTCGCCCGTCCGTACTCGGCCCTGTCCGCGTTCGTCCTGCTCACGGTGTCCGGGCTCCTCGCCCTGCGCTCCCCGCAGCGCCCGCAACCGGGCACCCGACCGGGCCGCGGACGGACACCCGCCCGGCCCCCCGGCGCCCCCGGCTTCTCCGCCGGCCGGGTCCTGGGGGACGCCCTGGAGTGGGCGACGCGGCAGCACGGTGTGACGACGCTGGAACGCATCGAGGTGACCGACGACGAGGTCGAGCTGACCGTGGCCGGTCCGACGGTGCTGACGACCATCACGGTGCGCGCGGACCCGTCCGCGCCGGGCGGGTTCACCGCCCGCGTCGAGCCCGCCGCGGCGGACCCGGCGAGCGGCCCGTTCCCGCCCGTCCGCTTCTCCCCCCGGGACGTCGGTCCCCACGCGTTGTCCCGGGTCCTCGACCGGGCCCGCCTGCAGCACCCCGACACCTGGGGTGGGGACCAGGACCTGGTGACGGTCGTGGACGTGCCCACGGGGTTGCGCGACGAGGTCACCCTCCGGGTGCAGGGCGACTGGGGCGACGTGCTCTGGGCCACGGCGTCCGGGGACCTCCTCTACGTCCAGCAGGACGCGCTGTGACCCCGCCGATCCCCTCGGCCACCGCGCCCGCCGGCGGCCGGTCCGGGCCCGGTGGGCGTGCCGTGGGCCTGGTCGTGGGCCTCCTGCTGTGCCTCGGCGCGGTGGTCGCGGAGAAGGCCGGCCTGGCGCCCGCGCTCGCCTCCCAGGGGTCCGACGAGGCAGCGGACCGCTCCACCGAGGACGTCCCCTTCACCGAGCCCGACCGCCTGCAGACCGCGCTCGACGCCGCCGTCGCCCAGGCCGGCAGCAGCCGTGCGACCCAGGTCTCGGTGGACGACGGCGAGGTCTCGGTCGTGCTCTTCGACCCGACCAGCCAGGTCTGGACCCGGTACCACGAGTACGCCTTCGACTCCCCCGGCGACGGCGACTCCGACACGCTGGCCTCGGCACCGCCGCCGGAGGCGGAGTTCGCCCTCGACGGGGTCACCGGTGCTGTGCTGACCGACCTGCTCACCACGGGCAACCGGGCGCTGCGCCAGGACGCCGAGGACGTCGACTTCCTTCAGCTGGTCGTGGAACGACCCTTCCCCGCCTACGGCGACGTGCTCGTGACGGTCTCCGAGCGCTACAGCCCGTCGAGCTCGCGGGTGTGGTTGTCGCTGGAGGGCACGGTGCTGCGCGCCGAGGTCGACTGACCCGCCGGCCTCACCCGGTGCCCGCCGGCGACGGGCTCCCGGGTCGGTCCAGGCGAGGCCGTTTAGCCTCCACGCATGGTCTCCCTGGGCACGCCGCTCTCCCCGTCCGCGACCCGCGTGATGCTGCTGGGCAGCGGTGAGCTGGCCAAGGAGGTGCTGATCGCGCTGCAGCGCCTGGGCGTGGAGACCATCGCGGTGGACCGCTACGACGACGCGCCCGGCCACCAGGTCGCCCACCACCAGCGCACCATCACCATGAGCGACCCGGCGCAGCTGCGCGCACTCGTCGAGGCGGAGCGGCCCGACGTCGTCGTCCCCGAGATCGAGGCGATAGCGACCCCGACGCTGGTGGAGCTGGAGGCCGAGGGCGTCCGGGTGGTGCCGACCGCCCGCGCGGCCCGGCTGACCATGGACCGGGAGGGCATCCGCCGCCTCGCCGCCGAGACCCTGGGCCTGCCGACCAGTGACTACCGGTTCTGCGACTCCCTCGAGGAGCTGCAGGCCGGTGCCACCGCCGTCGGGTTCCCATGCGTGGTCAAGCCGGTGATGTCCTCCTCCGGGAAGGGGCAGAGCACCCTGCGCACCGCGGACGACGTCGCCGGTGCCTGGGAGCACGCGATGGCCGGCAGCCGGGTCGCCGGCACCCGGGTGATCGTGGAGGGCTTCGTCGACTTCGACTACGAGATCACCCTGCTGACCGTCCGCTCGCTGCGCGACGGGCAGCCGGTGACCGACTTCTGCGCGCCGATCGGCCACCGCCAGGAGGCCGGTGACTACGTCGAGAGCTGGCAGCCCCAGCCGATGTCCGAGCTCGCCCTGGAGCGCGCGCAGGCCATCGCGGCCGCGGTCACCGACGACCTGGGCGGGCTGGGCCTGTTCGGCGTCGAGCTGTTCGTCCGCGGCGACGACGTGTGGTTCTCCGAGGTCAGCCCGCGGCCCCACGACACCGGCATGGTCACCATGTCCACCCAGTGGCAGAACGAGTTCGAGCTGCACGCCCGCGCCCTGCTCGGCCTGCCGGTGGACACCTCGCTGCGCAACGCCGGCGCCTCGGCCGTCGTCTACGGCGGGGTGGAGGCCACCGGCATCGTCTTCGACGGCGTCGACGAGGCCCTCGCCGTCCCCGGGGTCGACATCCGCCTCTTCGGGAAGCCCGAGAGCTTCACCCGTCGCCGGATGGGCGTGGCCCTGGCCCGCGACGAGGACGTCGACACCGCCCGGGCCACCGCCCGCGACGCCGCCGGGAAGATCCGCCCGCGCGCCTGATCAGGCGCCGCCGCGGAAGACGAGCACCGCGGCCGCGGCCGCCTCGTACCGTGCCGCCACCTCGTCGGGCACGTCGACGAAGGGGGTGACGTCGACGGCCGCGCGCCCCCGGGTGACGACCCGGCGCCAGGTCCCGACCACCTGGCCGTCATCGGCGACGACGGGGGAGAACACGCCGTTCTGGCCGGGCACCACCCGGTCGGCGTGCTCGGGGGCCAACCCGTGCGAGCGGTCGGTGTAGCCCAGCAGCACCTCGTCGTAGCCGGCCAGCGCCAGCACCCCGCCGGGCTCGGCCGGGGGCGGGTCACCGAGGGTCCAGTGCACCCCGTCACCGCACCGCACCTCGGTCAGCTCGTCGCGCACCGCGGCCAGCCCGGCGCGGACCTCGGTGAGCGTCAGCTTGGTCCACCAGGCGAGGTCGCGGTCGCTGGCCGGCCCGTGTCCGGCCAGGTAGCGGCGGACCACCTCGGCCACGGCGCTCCCGCGGTCGGTCGGGGACTCCCCCGGAGCCCACTCGTCCAGCAGCACGAAGCCCTGCGCCGGACCGCCCGCCGCACCTCCGTGCCGGGGGCCCAGGCAGAGCAGCCCCTCGTGGGCCAGCCGGCCGTACAGGTGCGGCCCGCGCTGACCGGACACGTCCAGCCCGGCTGCGGTGAAGGCCGCCAGCAACTCCGGCCGGGAGAGCACCCCACCCCCGGTCAGCTCGGCGCGGGCGACGGCGCCGGCCCGTGCGACGTCGGCCTCGGTCAGTCCCAGCTGCCGGTGCCGGCCGGCCGTCTGGGCGACCTGCCGCGCACCGGTCAGCGACAGCAGCAGCCGCAGGTCGGCCGGGGCGAGGGCGAACAGCGTGCCGCGCATCGGCCACGCCCGGACCACCTCGCCGGAGTCGAAGGCGGCCCAGACGTCCTCGACGCTGCTGCCGGCCAGCCGGGAGCCGATCGCCCACTCGACCTGCCGGAGGTCCTGGCCCTGCAGCGCGAACGCCCCGCGGACGACGTCGGCGACCGACGTCCCCAGCGGGCGGGTCAGCCCCTGGGCGGCCAGCCGCATCCGCAGCAGGGTCCGCACGTCGACGTCCATCGGGCCTCCCGGGTCAGGTGGGCGGCACGGTAGCGCCGGGGTCCGACGGTCCGGGCCGGCACAGGAGGGGACGGCGGTGCCGGCCGTCGTCCACACCGGGGGGTGCCGTCCACCGGCCCCACCCGCGGGGGCCGTGCCGACGCCGGGGTGGGGCAGGCTCGGGGCATGCGCACCCCCTGGCGGACCGGCCGCGCCCGGCGGCCCGACGACGACCCGGTCCTGGCGCTGGTGCTGGCCGCGGCCGACGCGGTACGGGAGGCCGACCTCCCCGCGGAGGCACTCGACCCGGTGACCGCCGAGCTGGCCCGGCGGGTGCCCGGGGTCGACTCCCCCGACGTGCAGGACGCCCTGGTCCGGGCGGTGTCCGACCTGCACGACCGGGGCTGGCAGCCCGCCGACGTCGTGCACGTCACCGGTCGCCGGGTCAACCGGCGGGCCGGGCGGTTGGCCGCCGCGGTGCTGGTCACCGACGCTGCCACCACCCGGGCGGCCGACCGGGCACCGCTGGCCTGGGCCGACCAGCTCCCCGGCCTCGGGACGGCGTCCGGGCTCAGCGGCTGGCGGGCCACCACCGAGGTCGATGCGGCCACCGCGTGGCGGGACGTCGTCCGGGTGCTGGCGCTGCTGCCCACGCTCCCCCGGCTCGAGCAGCTGCTGCCCGGGCCGTCCGCCTGGCCCGAGCACCGGGCGGCCGGCGGCCCGGCCCGCGGCGGTCCCGTGGACCAGAAGGTGCTGGGCCGGGTGCGCGGGCTGCTGGCCAAGGCCGAGCGCACCGAGTTCCCGGAGGAGGCCGACGCGCTGACCGCGAAGGCCCAGCAGCTGATGAGCCGGCACGCCATCGATGCCGCGGTGCTCGCCGACCGCGGGACGGTCGACCTGGGCGCGGACGTGCTGGCCCGACGACTGCACCTGGACGACCCCTACGCCGAACCCAAGGCCCACCTGCTCCAGGCCGTCGCCACGGCGAACGGCTGCCGGGTGGTTCTGCTGACCGAGCTGGGCATCGCCACGGTCGTCGGGCTCCCGACCGACCTGGGGCTGGTGGAGCTGCTGTTCACCTCGCTGCTGCTGCAGGCCACCCGCGCCCTGGCCGCCGCCACCTCCGGCGGCACGGGTGCCCGCACGGCGGTCTTCCGCCGCGGCTTCCTCTACTCCTACGCCACCCGGGTGGGCGAACGGCTCGTCCAGGCGCGGGAGCAGGCCACCGCCGAGGCGGCCGGTGCGCACGGCAGCGCCCTGGTCCCGGTGCTCGCCCGCCGCGACGAGGCGGTCGCCGCGACCGTGCAGGAGCTCTTCCCGCGGCTGCGCACCCGGCCGGGCCGGACGGTGGACGCCGCGGGCTGGCACGCCGGCCGTCGGGCCGCCGAGGACGCCGACCTGGGACCGGGGCGGACGCCGCTGCACCGGTGACCCCACCGCGCCCGCGGGTGCGCCATGATCAGCGGCGTGGACACGACCCTGGTGCGCTGGGCCCTCGCGGTGGCGTTGCTGGGTGCCGGCGCGGTGCTGCTCGCGGTCTTCCTCCGGGTCGTCCGCCCGGCGATGAAGGCCGGCGGCCCACCGGACGGCCGGGCCGCGCTGCGCCGGATGGCCCTGCTGCCGGCCGGACTGGCCTGCACGGCCGCCGGCCTGGCCGTCGCGGTCAGCGCACTCCTGAGCTGAGGTTCAGCGCCGCACGGGCCCGGTCGAGGCCCGCACCACCAGCCGGCTGGGCACCACGACCGGCTGACCCTGGAACCACCGCTCGGCTGCGTCGATCCGCTCGACCAGGACGTCGACGCACCGCCGTCCCACCTCGGCGAAGTCCTGGTGCACCGTGGTCAGCGGCGGCCGCAGGTACCCCGCCTCGGCGATGTCGTCGAAGCCCACGACGCTGACGTCGCCGGGCACGTCCACCCCGGCCTCGGACAGCGCCCGCACCAACCCCAGCGCCATGTGGTCGTTCCCCACGAAGACCGCGGTGACCTCGGGCCACCGCTCGTGCAGCAGCAGCCCGGCGTCGTACCCGGACCGAGCGCTCCAGTCCCCGGCCAGCGGCTCCCGCGCGGTCAGCCCGGCCGCGAGGACCGCCTGCCGCCAGCCGTCGGCCCGGGCGTTGGCCTCCAGCCAGTCCTCCCGGCCGCGGACGTGCGCGATCTCGGTGTGGCCCAGCTCGATGAGGTGACGGGTGGCCTGCAGTGCGCCGTCGAACTGGTCCACCACCACCGACGGCACGCCCGGTGCCGCCCCGCCCTCGACCGCCACGGCCGGCAGGTCCGCCGGGAGCCCCGCCATCACCTGGACCGCGGCCCGCTGCGGGGCCAGGACCACCACACCGCACACCGACTGGTCGACCAACCGGTCGACGGCGTCGGCGAAGGCCTGCGGGTCCGGGTCGGGCACGGTGACCACGTGCACCTCGTAGCCGGCCGCGCGGGCGGCCTGCTCCAGGCTGAACAGCGTGCTGGCCGGGCCGTGCAGCGTGGTGTCGAAGGCGATCACGCCGATGGTGTCGGACTGCCGGCGGGCCAGCGCCCGCGCCGTCAGGTTGCGCCGGTAGCCCAGCTTGGCCATCGCGGCCAGCACGCGCTCGCGGGTCTCGTCCTTGACGTAGGGGTGGTCGTTGAGCACCCGCGAGACGGTCTGGTGGGAGACCCCGGCGAGCTGGGCGACGTCGGCCATGACGGCCGGTCGGCTCGACCGTGGCTCCACCCTGACCTCCCGCCCGCCCGCCGGCGGTGTCCGGGGGTCCGGTCCGGATCGTCTCACCCGCGGGGCGGGGACGAGGCCCGCGGCCTCCTCGTCCCGCCCCGGACGAGCGAGGACGGTCACGTCAGGTCACCGACCGATCCCGGCGGGTGGTGACCCGCTGCACGACGACGAACACCAGCAGCAGCACCCCGATCGTGATCTTGGTCCACCAGGAGCTCAGTCCACCGTCGAAGCTGATCAAGGACTGGATCGTGCCCAGCACGAGCACACCCAGCAGCGACCCGACGACCAGGCCCCGACCACCGGTCAGCAGCGTGCCGCCGATGACCACCGCGGCGATCGCGTCCAGCTCCAGGCCGATGGCGTGCAGGCTCCAGCCCGACAGGATGTAGAGGCTGAAGAGCAGGCCACCCAGCGCTGAGCAGAAGCCGCTGATCACGTAGACGCCGACCTTGGTGCGTCCCACGGCCAGGCCCATCAGCCCGGCGGACTGCTCGCTGCCGCCGATCGCGTAGACCGTGCGGCCGAAGCGGGTGCGGTGCAGCACGTAGACGGCGACGGCGACCACCACCAGGGCGATGACGACGCCGTAGGTCAGGTAGGTGTTGCCGGGCAGCTCGATCACGTTCTGGGCCAGACCGGTGAACAGCTCGTCCCGGATCGGGATGGAGGGCTCGCTGATCACGAAGCACAGGCCGCGGGCCAGGAACATCCCGGCCAGCGTGACGATGAAGGGCTGCAGCTGCAGGTGGTGCACCGCGGCCCCCATCGCCCAGCCCAGCGACGAGCCGATGGCCAGCACCAGCACGATCACCACCGGCGCGGGCCAGCCGGCCTCCAGCAGCGAGGCGGTGACCACGGTGGACAGCGCGACGACCGCACCGGAGGACAGGTCGATGCCCCCGGTGAGGATCACGAACGTCATCCCGACGGCCAGCACGATCAGGTGCGCGTTGTCCACCAGCAGGTTCAGCGCGACCTGCGGGTAGCCGAAGTTCTCGTACCGCGCGGACCCGGCGCCGAACAGCACGACGAGGAGGACCGCGGTGACCAGCACGGAGAAGGTGCTGGATCCGGTGTCGGTGCGGCGCAGCCAGGCGTAGGCCGACTGGGCGGCGGTACGCCGCGGGGCGGTGTCCTCCGGCGCCGGGGCGGGCGCGGGACGGGTGTCGGAGACGGTCATCGGAGGGCTCCCTGGTCGGAGTCGACGGAGCTGTCGGAGGTGGAGCTGGGGCCGTCGGCGGCCCGCGCCGGGGCGGGCACGGCCGGGGTGAGCGGCCGGGCGTCGGCACCGTCGACCGGGGGCACCGGGACGGCGGGGCTGGTGACGGCCCGGGGTCCACCGCGCCGGCGGCTCAGGGCGGCGCGGATGCGCGGGGCCTGCAGCAGGAAGACGGCGATGATGACGACGGCCTTGAAGAGCCGGATGTACTCGTCGGGGACGCCCATGGTGAGCACCGTGGTGGTCAGCGTCTGCAGGATCAGCGCGCCGATCACCGTGCCGGTCAGCGAGTAGCGGCCACCGGCCAGCGACGTGCCGCCGATGACGACGGCGAGGATGGCGTCCAGCTCGATGAAGAGCCCGGCCCGGTTGGCGTCTGCGGCGCTGACGTTCGCGGTGGTCATCAACCCGGCGACCGCGGCGGTGAAGGCGACGAAGACGTAGACGGTCCAGGTGATCGACCGGGACCGGACACCGGCGAGGCGGGCTGCCTCGGGGTTGGTGCCGACGGCCTCGATCAGGGTGCCCAGCGCCGTCCGGCGGGTGAGGGCCGCGACCAGCAGCAGCACGGCGAGGGTGAGGACGACCTGGGCCGGCAGGCCCAGGACGAAGCCGCCGCCCAGCCAGCTGAAGGCCGGGCTCTCGGCAGTGATGATCTGCCCGTCGGTGACCAGCATGGCCAGTCCGCGGCCGGCGGTCATCAGCACCAGGGTGGCGATGATCGGCTGGATGCCGATCACCGAGACCAGGAACCCGTTCCAGGCGCCCAGCAGCAGGCCGACGGCCAGCGCGGTGAGGATCGCGACGACGGCGGTGCCGGTCGAGGTCGGGTCCGACGAGCCCTCGATGATCGTGAAGGCGACGGACCCGGAGATCGCGAGCACGGCGCCGACCGACAGGTCGATCCCGCGGGTCGCGATGACCAGGGTCATGCCGACGGCGATGAGCAGGGTCGGGGCCGAGTTCTTCAGCACGTCGACCGGGGAGCCGAACAGGTGGCCGTCCTGGATGCGGAGGCCGAAGAAGCCGGGGTTGACCACGGCGTTGAACAGCAGCAGCGCCAGCAGGGCGGCTGCGGCCCAGACGACCGGGGAGGACAGGTCGACCCGGCGGCGCGGGGTGGGGGTCGGGCTCGGGGTCTCAGGCACGGTCGCCTCCACGGGCGATCAGGTCGACGACGTCGTCGAGGGTGGTGTCCCGGCCGTCGAGGTCGGCCACGGTGCGACGGTCGCGCAGGACGGTGATCCGGTCGCTGATCCGCAGCACCTCCTCGAGCTCGGCGGAGACGAAGACGACGGACATGCCCTCGGCGGCCAGCTGGCTGACGAGGGCCTGGATCTGGGCCTTGGCGCCGATGTCGATGCCGCGGGTGGGCTCGTCGAGCAGCAGCAGCCGGGGCTCGGTGAGCAGCCAGCGGGCCAGCAGCACCTTCTGCTGGTTGCCGCCGGACAGGTTGCGCAGCAGCGCGTTGGGGTCGGCGGGCCGGACGTCGAGGGCGGCGATGTACTTGGCCACCAGCTCGTCGCCGGTCTTCTTCGGGATGCGGCGCACCCAGCCACGGCGGGCCTGCAGGGCCAGCAGCACGTTGTCCCGGACGGTGAGGTCGCCGACGACGCCCTCGCCCTTGCGGTCCTCGGAGCAGAAGGCGATGCCCTGGGCGATCGCGGCGCGCGGGGTGCGCAGCCGGACCGGCTTGCCGTCGACCTCGACGGTGCCGGTGCTGGCCCGGTCCGCCCCGAAGAGCAGCCGGGTGAGCTCGGTGCGCCCGGAGCCCAGCAGCCCGGCCAGGCCGGTGACGCGACCGGCGTGCACGTCCAGGTCGGTGGGTGAGATGGCCCCGGTGCGGCCCAGGCCGCGGGCGGACAGCCGGGGGACGGCGTCGGTGGGTGCGGGCTGGGCGGCCGCGCGGTCCAGGTGCTCCAGGGTGGAGAGCTCGCGGCCGATCATCTCCTGCACCAGCTGCAGGCGGGGCAGGTCGGCGGTGCGGTGCTCGGCGACCAGGCGGCCATTGCGCAGCACCGTCATCCGGTCGCTGATCTCGTAGACCTGGTCCAGGAAGTGGGAGACGAAGAGGATCGCGACGCCGCGGTCGCGCAGCTCGCGGACGACGCGGAACAGCTCGGCGACCTCGCCGGCGTCCAGGCTGGAGGTGGGCTCGTCGAGCACCAGCACCTTGCAGTCGGTGTCCACGGCACGGGCGATCGCGACCAGTTGCTGGACGGCGATGGGGTGCCGGCCCAGGATGCTGCCGGGGTCGAGGTCCAGGTGCAGCTCGGCGAGCACCCGGCGGGCCCGGGCGCGTGAGGCGCGGGCGTCGATCGAGCCGCGCTTGCGGGGCTCGCGGCCCAGCACGATGTTCTCGGTGACGGTCAGGTTGGGGCAGAGGTTGACCTCTTGGTACACGGTGCTGATGCCGGCGGCCTGGGCGTCGGCGGGCACGCCGAAGAGCTGCTCCTGCCCGGCGACCGTCACCGTCCCGGCGTCGTACCGGTAGACCCCGGTCAGGGCCTTGATCAGGGTGGACTTGCCGGCACCGTTCTCGCCCATGAGGGCGTGCACCTCGCCGGGGAACAGCCGCAGGCCGACCCCGTCCAGCGCGCGGACGCCGGGGAACTCGATGGTGATGCCGGACATCTCGACGACGGGTGCCGTGGGTCCGGACCCTGGCGCTGGGGCGGTCAGCGGGACTGCGGTGGTCATGCCGTGCCTCTCCTGGCTGTGGGGACGCCCCGCCGTCGCGGGGGCGACGGCGGGGCGGGTGGCCGGGGTCCCGCGCGGCGGCGGGACCCCGGGCCGATCAGTACTCGCGGGTCGGCAGGGCCTCGATGGCCTGCTCCTGGGTGAAGGTGGTCTCCTCGGTGACGACGCGACGCTCGACCTCGTCGCCGGCGACGACGGCCTCGGCCAGCTCCATCAGCTGCTCACCGAGCAGCGGGTTGCACTCGACGATGAAGTTGATCTTGCCGTCGGCGAGGGCCTGCATGCCGTCGCGGACCGCGTCCACGGAGATGATCTGGATGTCGGTGCCGGGGGTCTTTCCCGCGGCCTCGATCGCCTCGATGGCGCCCAGGGCAATGTCGTCGTTGTGCGCGTAGACGGCGTTGATCTCGGGGTTGGAGTTCAGCAGCGCCTCCATGACCTCGCGGCCACCGGCGCGGGTGAAGTCACCGGACTGCGAGGCGACGACCTCGATGTTGTCGGTGCCCTCGATGGCCTCGGCGAAGCCCTCCTGGCGGTCGATGGCCGGCGCAGCACCCGTGGTGCCCTCGAGCTCGGCGACGAACGTGGGCTGCGAGCCCCAGTTCTCCACGGCCCACTCGCCGGCCTTCTTGCCCTCCTCGACGAAGTCCGAGCCGAGGAAGGTCTCGTAGAGGGACTCGTCCTCGGAGTCGACCGCGCGGTCGGTGAGGATGACCGGGATGCCGGCGCGCTGGGCCTCCAGCAGCACCGAGTCCCAGCCGGTCTCGACGACGGGGGAGAACGCGATGACGTCGACGCGCTGCTGGATGAAGGAGCGGATCGCCGAGATCTGGTTCTCCTGCTCGCCCTGGGCGTCGGAGAACTGCAGCTCGATCCCCGCGGCCTCGGCGGAGTCCTGGATGGAGGCCGTGTTCGCCGACCGCCAGCCGCTCTCGGCGCCGACCTGGGAGAAGCCCATCGTGATCGTGCCGTCGCCGCCACCGGAGGCGGAACCGCCGCCGCCGTCGCCGTCGCTGCCGCCACAGGCGGTCGCACCGAACGCCACCGCGACCGCGATCGCGGTCACCACCGTCTTCTTGAACACGAACTGCCTCCACGTGGTCTGCCGGCCGGGGACTCCGGACCGGTCTCGCCTGCTGCACCGAACTGCCGTCCTGCGCTGCGGGGAATCGACCACCCCTCGGTGGCGACTGCCCCGGCGTTGCGGCCCGGTCAGGTTCTTGGGGGCGAACTGTTAGCGCTCACACATGTGGTGTCAAGCACATCCCGTGTCACGGTTGTGCATCGGATCACAGCGGGCAGAAGCGAAGCGAAACGGGCATGTGGCTCGTGGGGGTGGAGCTTGACGCCAGCCTGTTAGCGCTCACACAATGCGCAGCCCCACCGGAGGACGTGGCATCGTCCCCCTGGCCCGTCGTCGTGCCCGAGGAGTCCACGCATGTCCGCACCACTGCCCAGCGGCACCCAGCACGAGCTCGTCCTCGGCGACGTCCGGGCGGTGGTCACCGAGGTCGGCGGCGCACTGCGCGAGCTGACCGTGGCCGGCCGGCACCTCGTCCAGGGCTTCCCCGCCGACGCACCGCGCCCGCTCTACCGCGGGTCGGTGCTCGCCCCGTGGCCCAACCGGGTCGCCGACGGCCGCTGGAGCCGCGACGGAGTCGAGCACCAGCTGGCCCTCACCGAGCCCGACCGCGGCAACGCCCTGCACGGGCTGGCCTGCTGGACGCCCTGGCAGCTGCTGGACCGGACCGACTCGGGCATCCGGCTCGGCGTCCGGGTCTGGCCGCAGCAGGGCTGGCCACACCTGCTGGACCTGGTGGTGGGCTACGAGCTGACCCCGACCGGCCTGCGCTGGAGCCTCCAGGGCACCAACGCCGGGAGCACCGCCGCCCCCTGGGGCTGCTCGGTGCACCCCTACCTGCGCGCCGGCTCCGGGATGGTCGACGACTGGGAGCTGGAGCTGGACGCGGGCCAGGTGCTCACCGTCGACGACGAGCGGCTGCTGCCCACCGGCGTCGTCCCGGTGGAGACCACCGACCTGGACTTCCGCACCCCGCGCCCGCTGCGCGGGCTGGCCGTGGACCACGCCTACACCGGGCTGGGCGCCACCGGCCGGGCGACGGCGACCGTCTGGGCGCCCGAGGGCACCGGGGTGGCGGTGCACTGGTCGGCGGCGGAGATGCCGTGGGTCCAGGTGCACACCGCCGACCGCCCGGACCCCGCCGACGACCGGGTGGGCCTGGCCGTCGAGCCGATGACCTGCCCGCCGGACGCGTTCAACTCCGGCACCGACCTCGTCGTGCTGGCCCCCGGCGACGCGCACGCCACCAGCTGGGAGATCGAGGCACTCACCCGCTGACCCCCGGGGTGGCGCTGGACACCGAGGCCGATGCGATGCACCCGCCCCGGGGCTGGGGTCCGCCGCTGCTCACACCCCGTCCAGCACCGCACGCGCCGCGGCCTCCGCGAACGGGTGACCGAAGAGCCCGGGCAGCCCGCCGGTGTGCAGCCACACGGTGCGCTCGCCGGGCCGGATCGAGCCGTCGGCGACGGCGGCGACCAGTCCGGCGAGCGCCTTGGCCGTGTAGGTCGGCTCCAGCACCAGGCCCTCGGTCCGGGCTGCGGTGCGGAGGGCGTGCTCGCCGGCGTCGGTGAGCGCGCCGTACCCGGCGCCGACCTGGTCCGTGCGCAGCCGCAGCCCGGCCGCCGAGCCCCCCAGGGCCTCGACCAGGGCGGTCACCCGCTCGGCCGGGTCGACCACCGCGCCGGTGTCCACACCCAGCACCCGGTCGGCCCCCAGCCCGGTGACCAGGCCGGCCATGGTGCCGCCGGAACCGACCGCGGTCACCACGTGGCGGGCGTCCGGCGCCTGGTCGATCAGCTCTGCCGCGCAGGCCAGGTACCCGCGCGCCCCGGTCGGGGAGGACCCGCCCAGCGGGATGAGGAACGGCGTCTCCCCGGCCGCGCGGAGCTCGTCGGACACCGCGGCCGGGTCGCCGCCGGCCACCACGCGGGCACCGAAGAGGCCCTCCAGGGCGAGGTTCCCCGGGTGCCGCGGGTCGGCGTCCCCGGACAGGACGAGCACGCAGCCCAGGCCGCGGCGGGCCGCGGCGGCAGCGGTCATCCGGGCGTGGTTGCTCTGCACACCTCCGCTGGTGACCAGCACGGTCGCGCCGGCCTGCTCGGCCTCGGCGACCAGGTGCTCGAGCTTGCGGATCTTGTTGCCACCGCCGAGGTCGGTGAGGTCGTCGCGCTTGACCCACAGGTCCCCGGGCCGGAGGCCGACGGCGACGGCGAGCCGGGGGGCGGCGTCCAGCGGAGTGGGCCAGTGCGAGAGCGCGACGGTCACCCCCGCATCGTGCGGGCTGCCGGGACCACGCGCGATCCGCGGGTCGGACGTGGACCGTCCGCGGGCCTGGCTACCGTCCCGGGCATGAGGTCCACGCGTGCCCTGGCCGCCGTCCTGCTGCTGGGGACGTGCCTGGCCGCGTGCAGCACCGGCCTGGGTGAGCGCCCGGTCGCCGGGGCGCTGCCGACGGCCGTGGAGCGCTGGCTCGGGGCGGCGCCGTCCCTCATCGCGCACCGGGGTGGCAGCGGCGACTGGCCCGAGGGCACCGCGTACGCCTACGACCAGGCCGCCGCGTGGTCGCCGGACCTGGCGCTGGAGGCTCCCGTCTGGCTGACCGCGGACGGGGTGTGGGTCGTGTGCCACGACCAGCGGACCGGCGGGGTCTTCGATGCCGACCTCGACGTCCCGACCAGCACGTGGGAGCAGCTGTCCGCGCTGCGCACCACCGACGGCGGGCTCCCGATGGCGCGGCTGGTCGACGTCCTGGCGGCGCACCCGGACCGGGTGTGGGTGCTCGACGACAAGCCCAACACCGACGTGGCCGGGTTCCTGGACCTGCTGGACGCCTCCGGCGGACCGGCCCGCTTCGTGGTGAAGAACTTCCACACCGCCGACGGCCTGGCCGGGCTGGCCCGGGAGCGCGGCTACACGACGTGGGGCTACTGGTACCCGGCCGACATGGCCGACTTCGCCGCGACCGAGGGCGCCTGGGACCTGATCGCGCTGGCCTGGGACGCCCCCGCGGCGGACTTCTCGACCGCGCTGGCCACCGGCAAGCCGGTCTTCGGGCACATCGTCTCGACGCCGGAGCAGGCCCGGACCGCCCTGGACGAGGGCGCCACGGGGCTGATGGTCTCCGGCGTCACGGCCGTCGTCCCGGGCTGAGGCCGCCCCCTTCAGCCGGTCGGGAGGCCGGCCATCCGGGTCACGGGATGACGCCGTCCGCGCGGTAGCGGTCGAAGAGCCGGTAGAAGGAGTCCTCGGTGCGCACGTAACCGGTGAAGCCGAGCAACCGGGAGCGGCTCATGTCGGCGAGGACCTCGATGTCGCGGCCGAGGTCGGAGTCGGTGTGCCACCAGGAGGCGACCCGGCTCAGGTCGGGCTCGACGAGCCCGTGCTCGGCGACGACCCGCTCCCAGACGGGGGCGGCGTCGGCCATCTGCTGCTCCAGCGGGCGTGGGGCGTCGGCGAACCCGACCGGCTCGACACCCAGCGCAGCCGCGAGCCGTGGCCACATCCAGCGCCACCGGAAGACGTCGCCGTTGACCACGTTGAAGGCCAGGTCGGCGGCGGCCTCGGTGGTGGAGGCCCAGATCATGTGGTCGGCGAGCAGGCCGGCGTCGGTCATGTCGACGAGGGAGTCCCACTGGGTCTGCGAGCCCGGGAAGACGAACGGCCGCCCGTCGGCGCGGCAGATCGCGGCGTAGGCGGCCAGCGTCGAGCCCATGTTCATCGCGTTGCCGACGGCGTGGCCGATGACGGTGTGCGAGCGGTGCACGCTCCAGGTGAAGCCCTGCTCGGCAGCGGCGGCGAAGAGCGCGTCCTCCTGGTCGTAGTAGAAGTTCTCGACCGGGAGACGCTCGGCGTCCTCGTGGAACGGGGTGTCGGGCATCTCGCCCTGCGCGTAGGCCTCGAAGGGGCCGAGGTAGTGCTTGAGCCCGGTGACCAGCGCGACGTGCCGGACGCTGCGGCCCGGGGCGAGGGCGGCGAGCAGGTCGGCGACCATCGCGCGGTTGACGACGATGTTCTGGGCCTCGGTGTCCTGCTTGGACCAGGCGCAGAAGAAGACGTGGGTGGGGCGCAGCTCGCCGAGGGTCTCGGTGAGGGACTCCGGCGAGCGGAGGTCGGCGCGGACGTGCCGGGCGCTGGAGCCCTCGACCGGGTTGCGGGAGAGTCCGGAGACCTCCCAGCCACCGGCGGTCAGCTTCTCGACCAGCGCGCTGCCGGTGATGCCGCTGGCGCCGACCACGAGGGCGTGCGCGCCGAGGAAGGGCGGGGTGGGGGTGCTCTGCTCGATGCTCATCGCCAGGGGCAGCACGGTCGGGGCGCCAGCTGTTCCCCGACCGCGCCGCCCACGGTCAGGCGAAGATGCTGACGCCGCCCGGGCCCACGAGGAGCCCCACGACGATGAGCACGATCCCCCACAGCAGCTGCTTGCGGATGATCGCGAAGACGCCGGCGACCACGAGGACGACGGCGAGGATCCAGAGCAGTGTGGCCACGACTGGCCTCCTGACGAACGAGGGCCCCCTGATGGCGGCCCGAGGCAGTGAAAGTAGCGGGGCGGGATCGGTTCCGCACGTCGAGATGTGACCGGCTGCCCAGCCCAGCGATCGATGCGAGCCCGTCTCGTTTGGCACTAGTTGCCATCTGTGCCCGCGGACTCACCCCCGGGTGTGGTGGCCGACTCAGGCCCCGAGGACGACACCCCGGACGACGAGGGAGAGCCCGACCACCAGGACCAGGGCGGCGGTCGCCACCGGCAGGGCGAGGGCCAGCCTGGCCAGCAGGCGGGCCCGGCGCAGGTCGGCCAGTCGCCGCTCCAGCCGTCCGCGGAGCCGTACCAGCAGCAGCCCGACCGCGGTCAGCGTCCCGGCCATGCCCACCCCGTAGGCGAGCACCAGGACGACACCGAACACCGTGCGGCCCAGGCCGATGCTGGCCAGCAGGACGATCAACGCCGACGGACTGGGCACGAGGCCACCGGCCACGCCCATGCCGATCAGGCCTCCGCGCCCCACCCCCGGCCCGTGGCTGTGCCCACCCGGACCGTGGCTGTGCCCGCCGGACCACCAGCCGCCGTCGTGGTCGCGGCTGTGGCCGGCGTCGTGGCGGTGCTCGGCCTCGTGGGAGTGGTCGTGCGTGTGGTCGTGGTCGTGCGTGTGGTCGTGCTCGTGGTCGTGCTCGTGGTCGTGCGTGTGGTCGTGCGCGGCGTCGCCGTGGTGGTGACCGGCAGGGACGTGGGGGTGCGCGTGCCCGCCTCCGTGCGGGTGGTCGTGGTGGGCCCCTGAGACCACGGCGGCCAGAGCGGGCTCCGGCAGGGCCTGCTCGGGGGCGATCCGCAGCGCCCGAGCCGCCCGCCAGCGGGGTACGGCCCCGCGGAGCATGGCGAGTCCGATGCCGGCGACCAGGAGTCCGCTCGCGACCCCCAGCCAGCGCAGCACCTGGTCCCCGGCGAGGGAGCTGGACACCGTGATGGCGGCGCCCAGCACGAGCACCCCGACCGTGTGGGTGGCGGTGACGGTGGCCCCGACGAGGACCGCGTCGCGGGAGCGTCCGCGCCGTCCGGCCAGGTACGCCGCCATCACGCTCTTGCCGTGGCCGGGGAGCAGTGCGTGACCGCAGCCCAGCAGCACCGCCAGGACGACGGCCAGTCCCCCGACCAGCGGGGTGAGCTCGCGACCGCCGGCCAGGTCCTCGAACCGCCGGTCCAGGGCGGCGACGGCGTCGGTGAACGGGTCACCCCCACCGGCGGCAGCCAGCGGCGAACCGCTGCCGGTGTTGGTCCCTGGCTCGGTGTCCACGCTGAAACCGCGCACGTCGGCCGGGGAGGCCAGCAGGTCGACCGGGTACTGGCGCAGCTGGTCGGTGCTGGACTCGGTGGGGACCGGCGAGTCGACCAGCCGCACGCCGTCGCCGTCGGCGGTCATCTCGCGCCAGCCGACCCGGTCGGCCAGGTAGTCGTCGCTGACCTGGAGCGTGGTCTCCTCGCCGAGGTCGGCGTCGGCGTCGAAGGTGCAGGTCAGTCTCAGGGTGGGCAGCCCACCGGCACCGGGGACGGTGACCATGCCGGCGTCCCGCGGCTCCCAGTCCAGAGCCGTGCCACCCACGGTGACCCTGACGGCGTCGGCCACCCGGGGGCACTCCTCGGCCGCGGCATCCGCGAGCCGGGCCGGCGTCGGGTCGCCGTCGGGGGCGATCGTCTGCAGCTCCTGGGCGGTCGGGATCTCGGCCCGGTCCACGACCGCGGTCAACGTGACGCCGTCGGGCCGCAGCTGCAGGTCGTCGGCGTGGTTGACGGTGAAGTTGCCCAGCGGGTGGGCCTGCGCGGCACCGACCGGGGCCACCAGCCAGAGCGCGCCCGCGCCCAGGGTGACGGCGACCAGCCGGCGCCGCCTCACGGTCGTCCGCCCAGGGAGTCCAGCAGCTCCTGCGCCCGCGGGGCCAGCAGCGGGGAGAAGTACGGGTTGGTGTCCAGCGCGGAGCCGAGCGTCGCGCGGGCCTGCTCGGTCATGCCGAGCGCGGCCTCGATCGCGCCCCGGTGGTAGAGCATCACCGCGCTCGCACCCCCCAGCGATGTCGCCTGCTGCGCGAGCGGGAGGGCCTCGGCGTCCCGGCCGGCCGCGTGCAGCGCCCAGGCCATGGCGTCCTGGCTGTCGGTGTTCTGCCGCCGCTCGTACTCGGTGGTGGCCGCGGCCAGCGCCGTCACCGGGTCCGCGTGGTCGGCGGCGAAGAGCGCGGTGGACAGGTCGTCGGTGACCCCGCTGGCGGCGAAGAGCTGTCGCACGGTGTCCACGAGGGCGTACTGCTGCCGGGCCTCGTCGTCCCGACCGAGGGACTCGAGGTACTCGCCGAACTCGACGAAGTTCTCCGGCAGCGGCCGGCTGTCCACGACCCGGCGGAAGCCGGCGACGGCCTCCTCCACGTTGCCCAGCGCGGCGTCCACCCGGGCCCGGCCCAGCAGCAGCGTCGGGTCGTCGGGCAGGTCTGCCAGACCGGTGTTGAACTGCGCCCCGGCCTCGTCCAGGTCACCCTGGGAGAACGCCAGCTGGCCCAGGTAGGTCCGGCAGAAGGCCTCGTCGCTGCCCCCGGTGGTCAGCGCGAGCGCCTGCTCCAGCGCGGAGCGGGCCTGGTCGGTGTCCCCGTGGATCTCGGCGTCGTAGGAGGCGCGGGTGAACGACGCGAGACCGGGTCGCAGCTCGAGCATCCGGTCCAACGCCGCGGTGGCGCCGGGGTAGTCGCCGAGCTGGGTGCGCGCATCGGTGAGCACGCCCCAGGCGGTGGCGTTGAAGTCGTTGACCGCCAGGGCCGCCAGAGCGGCGTCCCGGGCGGCGACGAAGTCGTGTCGGGCGTTGGCGAGCGCACCCTGGCCGGCGAGTGCGGTGTCGTTGCCCTCGGGGCGCAGGACGAGCGACTGCTCCAACGCGCCCTGCGCCCGGTCGTAGAAGCCGGGGTCGGCGGTGACCCGGGCCTGCTCGACGTAGGCCGACCCCAGCTGCGCCCAGGTCGTGTAGTCCCCCGGCACCTGCTCCAGCCGGACCTGGGCGGCCGTGATCGCCGCGGTCAGCGGGTCGACGGCGGCGGCCTGCTCGGCCGCCGTCGGCACCGGCTCGTCCTGGGCCGCGGTGGCGAAGCCGGCGGCGGAGGCCACGAGGAGCAACCCGCCGGCGGCGAGGGAGGCGACTGCGGTGCGGCGGCGCACGGTCAGACGTTCGGCTGGTCGCCGGCGGGGGCGGGGGTGCCCGCCGCGATGCGTGCGTCGCTCTCCTCGAGCGACCGCTCCAGGTCCAGGGTGGCCCGGACGACGAGGTTGTCGTCGTAGGAGCGGGCGGTCTGGTCGAAGGCGCCCGTGCACGTGATGAGGACGACCTCGGAGTCCCCGACCGGCGCGTAGACCTGGTCGGCGGGGAACTCGTCCTTGGCGTACTCGGTGCTCTCGGTGACGGTGAAGACCGCCACGGTGTTGTCCGCCCGCGTGACCATGACCTCGTCACCGACTACCAGGTCACGCAGCCGGTAGAACACGGCAGGCCCGGTGAAGTCGTCCACGTGACCGGCGATCAGGGCGGGCGGGCCCTGCGGGTCGCCGGGGAGGTTGCCGCCGGTGAACCAGCCGGCCCGGGCGAAGTCCACCGGGACCTCGAGGGTGCCGTCGCCGTTGAGGCCGAGGTCCACCAGGGACGAGGTCACCTCGATGGCCGGGATGTCGACCTGGACCGGCTCCGAGCGGGTCAGTGCGGTCGTCAGGTGCGGGATGGTCTCCCCCGCGGAGTCCGTGGGGGCAGCGGCCGCGGTGCGCGCCGCAGCGGGGGCGTCGTCACCGCCGCCGAAGACCAGGGCCCCGACGAGGACACCGACGACGAGTGCCGCGCCGGTGGGGATCAACCAGCTGGGCAGCCGGCGGCGGCCGGCCGGTACGGCGGCGGGGTCGGTGAGCTCGGACTCCAGGAACGGGGTGTGGTCACCGTTCGCCGGGTCCTGGGGGTGTGCGGAGTGCTCGGCCATGAGTCGGGTCCTTGGGGTCTGCTGCCTCCCGGCGGGCCCGGGTCAGGGGACGCCGGCGGCGGAGAGGGCTCGTCCGTGAGGGGGGTGGTGCCGGGGAGCGGCGCTGCGCCGCTCCCCGGCACCGTCGTGCTGAGGTGCCGTGCGTCAGGCCGCGGGGGTCCCGGCGCCGTTGCGGCGCAGCGTGCGCCCCTTCAGCAGCGACCCCGCACCGGCACCGAGCAGCAGGAGTGCCGCTCCACCGGTCAGCGCGGGGACGAGCGTCTCGTCCCAGCCACCGGCGCCGGTGTCGACGCCGCCGACCGGGTACTGGCCCGGGGCGGAGGCGACGGGCGCGGTGCCCGGCGGCGTGGCGCCCGGGGTCGGGTTGGCCGCCGGCGGGACCGGCTGGGGGTTGCCGTCGCCGACGGACGAGCCGCCGTTGACCGCGCTCTGGTTCGGGAGGGCGACGTAGGGGAAGGTGTTGGTGAAGCCGACCCCGTTCTGGTTGACGCCGTCACCGGTCTTGAGCGCGTCGAAGGCGGCCTGGCGGGCGCCCGGGGCGGTGACGTCGTAGATGCCCTCGAGGGCGAGGATCTCGATGTCCACCACGTCGTCGCCGAGGCGACGGCCGTTGGGGAAGCCCTGGAGGTCACCGCCGAGGACGCCGAGACGACTCGGGGTGGCCGAGACCGGGGTCGACATGTTCAGGCGGAGCATCTCCGAGGGCTGGAAACCGCTGACGTAGTCGTTGTTCAGCACCTGGGAGTTCAGGTCCACCGCCAGCGGCGCCGTCCCACCGGGCCCGCCGATCGGCGGCAGGTCGTCGGTGATGCCGGTCAAGAAGACCTGGGCGATGTCGTTGCGAGGCGCGGCCGGCGCCGCGCCCGTGGCCGGGTAGAGGCCGGCGATGAGCTGCGGGAGCTCGGGGTCCAGCACGCGGGCCAGGACGGCACCGTTGGCCGCGGTGGCGTCAGCGGTCGGCGGGATCGCGTTGAAGGCGTCCTTGAACGCCACCGGGACGACGACCTCGTTGACCAGGGGCTGCCCGAGGCGGGAGACCTGCTGCAGAGGGCCGGTCGACGTCGCGCTGCCGTCGGCGTTGCGGGTGGTGACCGACTGGCGGGAGGTGGTGCTCCAGATGCCGATCACGGGGTTGCCCGGGGCGACCGCGGCGTCGAAGGCGTTGGCGTTGCCGTTGAGGGCCAGCTCGGTCTTGGGCACCTGCAGCGCGATCGTGTTCACGTTGTACCCGGCGAGGGTGTCCTGGCCGGTCTCGGACAGGTCCGCTCCGTAGAGCAGGTCGAAGACCCGCAGGTCCAGGAAGAACGAGTCGTCGGCCTGCGCGGCCATCGACTGCGCGCCACCGCCTGCCGTCGCGAAGGGCCGCACGGCCTCGGCGCGCAGCGCGGCGTAATCGGGCATGCCGGCCTTCCCCGTGAAGGACGGGGCCACCGGGGCGTCGTTCAGGATCGGGGCGCCGAACGTCGTGCCGCCGTCGGTGCTGACCGTGAGGTCGTAGGTCTGGCGGAACAGCAGGTTCGGGTCGGTCAGCGAGCTGACCACGCCGTTGTTGTAGAGGAAGGTGTTCGCCCCGCGGGTGTCCTGGGTGGAGAAGACCCAGCGGTAGACGACGTCCGCGACCGCGTCGCCGTCGTTGTCGATGTTGATGTCGTAGGCGGCGCCCGCAGCCCAGGGGTAGAAGTTCGGACCCCCGTTGGGCTCCTCGAACGGCGTCCAGTTCGCGATCAGCGTGACCGTGGACTGGGCGTCGGGGCTGGTGAAGGCGTAGACGTCGGTGTTGTCGATCGCCGGGTCGGCCGCCGTCAGCGGCGCCTCGCGGTGGCTGGAGGCCCCCGCGACCGTGGGGAGGAGGCCCACGACGGCTGAGCCGGCGAGCACCCCTCCTGCGGTCAGCAGAGCGGCAGCACGCGTGCTGCGCTTCTGCAGGATGTGGTCGTACCTGGACATGCGCGTCCTTCCCGAGTCGTCCGTGGGGACGACGGATCACCAGTGAGGGGTGTCGACCAGCCGGTGATCTGTGGGTTCACCGAACGGTGAAGCGAGGAGCGCGGTGCGAAGTGCGATGTGCGCCGTGAACTGGTGCGACGCACACAACCTATGTGTTGACCAGCGGAATCTGGACTGTTGGTGCCGGAAAGCTGGCGATCAGCTGGGAGTTCGACACAGTTCGGCGTATCGCGGCGCGATCGTCGTCACATGTAGGCCACAACTTCCCCACGCGTCACTCGTTCGCGTGGAGGAGGGCCTCTGTTGCAAGCCTATCGCAGCAGTGCGGCGTGTCGAGCGCGGCTCGTGGTCGACCGGCTGCAGATCCGGTCCGAGCCGATCTGGACACGGAGCTGGGGGCGACTGTGGCAGGTGAGCCGCTCGTCCAGGACGTCCGGTGCCGCACCGCCCGGGATCGTGGCCGGACGGACCGCGACCAGGGACGATGGGGGCATGGAACAACTGCGTCGCCTGCAGGCTGAGAAGCCGGTGCTCTTCTGGATCGTGCTGCTGGTGGGCTTCTGGGTGGCCTTCCAGCTGTTGCTCTTCGTGGCCGAGCTCCTGCTCGGGCCCTTCGGCCTGCCCGGCTGGGCACCGCTGGCGCTCGTGCTGGTGGGGCTGGTCGTGGTCGCCCGACGACAGCAGCGCTGAGGCCGCCCGGTCAGCCTGCTCCCGGCGGCGGACCGGCGTTCCCGTGCCGCCCGGGAGCCTCGGCCAGGTAGCCCGCCAACCGACCGTCGGCGGCGACCTGCGCCAGCCAGTCGACCGCGCCGGGGTGGTCGGCGAAGAGACCCTCGTCCTGCGCCGCCACGGATGCAGCCATGACTGCCCGGTACTGCGGACCGGGCGCATGGCCGAGCGCCATCAGGTCGTCCCCCCTGAGCAGCGGACGCGTCGGCTCACGGCCCACCCCGGTCGCCTCGGCCAGCTCCGCCCAGGACGCCGCCGGGCTGGGCCCGGATCCCGGCCCGCGTCCGGCCTGGTCGGCTGCGCAGACCAGCGCCCACTCGGCCACGGACGCCGGGGCCAGGCGGCGCGCCAGGCGGCGGACCGCCGCCTGACTGGGCCGGCCCGGCGCCGTCGTCGCCGTCATGTGCTCGCGGACGACGGGGGTGATCCGGCCGGCGAGCGACGCCGGAGCACCCAGTGCGGCGAGCAGTGCCCGGGCGGGCCCGACGCCTCCCTCGGCGTGCCCGTAGGAGGTGATCCGCCCGTCCGCGCGGATCTGGGTGTGCTCGGCCTTGCCGACGTCGTGCAGCAGGGCCCCCAGGACCACGACCGTGCGGTCGTCACCGGTCAGGCCCGCTGCGTCGGCCATCGCCGCCGCCGCGTCGGCGGCCAGACCCACATGCGTCAGGACGTCGCCCTCCGGGTGCCAGTGCGGGTCCTGGGGCACCCCGGCCAGCACCGCGAGCTGTGGCAGGTGCGCCAGCCAACCGGTCTCCGACAGAACCGTGAGTGCGGCGCTGACGGACCGCCCCCGCTCCCCGATCTTGCGCCACTCGGCCCAGACCCGCTCCACCGGCAGGGCGGCGTGGGACGGGGCGAGACGCCGGCACAGCTCGACGGTCTCAGGAGCCAGCCGGAAGCCGAAGCGGGCGGCGAGCTGGGCTGCGCGCAGCACCCGGAGGGGGTCGTCCCCGAAGGACGGCCCGCTGTGGCGCAGGACCCCGGCCCGCAGGTCCCCGATCCCGCCCACGGCATCGAGGACCACCTCGGTCGAGGGATCGAACATCAGCGCGTTCACCGTGAAGTCCCGACGCCGTGCCGCCACCTCCGGCGGGACCGCTCCCCCACCGGGGACAGCGGGCCGCGGCACCGAGACGTCGAGGTCCTCGCCGTCCCGGCGCACCTTGACGACGGCGAACGAACGGCCGACCTCGCTCACGACGCCGACCCGCCGCAGCACGTCGACGACACGGTCACCGGGGAGACCGAACACCTCGACGTCGACGTCGACGGGGCGCCGTCCTGGGGTCAGGAGTGCGTCCCGGACGCAGCCCCCGACCAGGAAGGGCCGACCACCGGCCTGGACGAGGGCGTCGACGACGGCCCGCGTCGCGTCCGTGAGCTCCAGCAGACCGGGGGCACGTTGACGCTGGGGACGCCGCCGGGACTCGTCGTCGGTCTCCCCCCGAACGGTCACCGCTCCCCCTCCACCGATCAACTCGCTGTCCGTCCGGACGACCCGGTGGGAGCCTGACGTCCATGGCGGACACGCGCGACCACGTCTCCTGCTCCGTGCTCCTGGGTGACCGGACGCTACCGGCCGGCTTCGACCACCCCCACGCCTCGGAGGAGGCGCGGCGGATCGCCGAGCAGGGGACGGTCCTGCGGGTGCAGGTGGGCTCGGGCGTGCACGGCACGTCCGTCGACGGTCAGGACGACCGGGACGAGATGGGCATCTGCCTGGAGCCGCCCGAGCACGTCACCGGTGTCGCCCGCGTCCCCGCCGGTGTCGCCGAGGGGAAGGCGTCCATCCCGTTCGAGCAGTACCAGCGGCACACCGTCTGGGACCGCCCGGGCGGGCTGGCCAACCGGTCGGGAGCCGGCGACCTGGACGTCGTCGTGTACTCCGCGCGCAAGTGGGCCCGGCTGGCGCTGGGCGGGAACCCCACCGTCCTGCTGCTGCTCTTCGTCCCCGACTCCGACGTCGTCCACCGGGACGAGGTCGGGGTGGAGCTGGTCGACAACGCCCACCGGTTCGTCTCGCGCCTGGCCGCCGACCGCTTCCTCGGCTACCTGTCGGCCCAGCGCAGCGCCATGACCGGGGAGTCGGGGGCACACACCAACCGCCCGGAGCTCGTCGCCGAGCACGGCTACGACACCAAGTTCGCCATGCACGCCCTGCGGCTGGGGGTGCAGGGCACCGAGCTGCTGACCACCGGCCGCATCTCGCTGCCCGTGCCCGAGCCGGACCTGGCGTACCTGCGCGCCGTCCGTCGCGGCGAGGTCCCCCTCGGCGACGTGCTGGCCTCCATCGACGACGCCGAGCGACGGCTGATCGGCCTGCGCGAGAGCACCGCCGTCCCGGACGAGCCGGACCGGGCATGGGTCGATGCCTGGCTGCACCGCTCCCACCTGGCGTTCTGGTCCCAGCACCGGTGAGACCGTGGGCCCGTCGACCCACACACCACCCCCGTCGACGACGAAGGCCGCTCTCCGTGAGGAGAGCGGCCTTCGATCGTGGGTGGAGCTGAGGGGACTCGAACCCCTGACCCCCACACTGCCAGGCCGACCTGACGACGTTCGACGACGTTCGCGGATGTCCGAGAAGGCCTGCTGAGCAGGGGGTTCGCTTCTCTGCCGGACGACGGCGAACGACCGCGACCAAGATCGATATGGGCCAACTGCAACCAGAACTGCAACCAGAACTGGCTGGAGATGCGCTTCACTCCGCTCCCGCAGCCACGCTTGGCCTGTGTCCCCGTCCAGCTGCCTCCTGGGCGCGTACGGTCGCTTCCAGCGGCGATGTGCACGTGCGTCGACATTGCGTCCAGCAACGGCAGACCCGCGATGCGAACGGTTGGCAGTCGCTGACCACCCACCGACCTGCGGTCGAAGGCGCTGCTGCGATCTGGACCAGCACCTTGCGACGGTGCGGAGGGGCGCGGGCGGCGAGAACAGGGGCCGTGCCGCTGCATTACACGCACGCCGAGAATAGCCGCGAGTCCCGAGACAGACGCTCGAGGTCGCCGGCGCCTTGCGGGCCGATGGTGCGGCCGACCGCCCCAGTCATGGCCCACGGGCAGACTGGGGTCATGTCGAACCGGCAGGCCGAGCGCAACCTGGCCAAGTCTCGGAACAGGTTTTTTCACGAGGAGAAGCTGCCGCAGCAGAACTTCTGGCTCACCTGGTACGACCGCGTTCGCCCCGCGAGCCCACTCAGCTCCGATGACCGCGCGGCCCTGCAGGGGTGGGCGCCGGTCCAATCGAACTGCCCTGAGCTCGGGGGCGTCGTCGACGACCTTATCGAGAGGATGCCGCTGGACTGGCGTCCCCTGGCGGAGGAGCTCTTTGTGGGGCGCGTCTTCGAAGGGGAGGTCAACGCGACGGCGCACACCAGCAATCAAGCCCGGATCGTCCGCCTCCCGCTGCAGTACACCAACGTCCTGCACGCCTATGTCACGGCATGGGACGAGCAGGTCGCCGGCCTCAAACTCTTGTTGGGCGAGGTGCAGGCCGGGGGGCACGACGTTGAGCGACGCGTGGCCGCACTCAGCCACGCACGCTTCGGACGCTACTGGGAGCTGCTCGAGGAAGGCGGTGACGATTGGCGGGACCCCAACCAGATCGCCGGTCTGGCCGCCGACCTCCGGGTCGTCTCAGCGCCCGACCGCTCGGATCTCAGGGCCGATGCGGTGCTCCGCGGGGAGCGCTGGATCGTCTGCCACGAGGTGGCCCATCACCTCCTGGGTCATACCGTCCGCAGCCGTAAGCGCCTACCGGCGGCTGACGTCATCGCGCCGTTCCGCAACGGGAACGTGATCAGCGGTCTCAACTCGAGCCAGCTCCAGGAGCACGACGCCGATCTCCTTTCACACCTACTGCTTGCTGGGGCGTTTCGACCGGACCGTTCGGCCGACCCCTACGACCTCTATGGCGCCGCGATCGGCGGGGCGATGGCCCTCGTCTCCCTCGCTCATGTGAACGGACACTGGGCGACTAGCGACGACGGGACCGCCACGCACCCGGGTTTCGACGTGCGATGGTCCCTGCTCCACGACGTGATCACACGGCTGTCCAAAGGCATGCTCGTCGGACCTGCCGGCGACCACCCCCGGGACTTGTTGATCGACCTGTCCATGTTCGCGGCCGCGGCCTTTGACGCGGCTCGGCACCGGGCAGCCCTTGGCGCCGACACGCGGCTGACCCTGCTCGACCTCGGGTCCGCGGCACTGGATCGCAAGGCCAAGTTGCGCGAAGAATTTGCGCTCTCCAACGCAGCACCCGGACACCTGGACTAGCCGGGATCCTGCGGGATTCCCCCGTGGCCGACGGCGAGGCGCATGGCGTGCGACCGCGATGCTGCTCTTGGACACCATCAGTAGATCGGGCCGGGCTTGGTCGGCCCGACCCACCTGATGCCGGACTCGGCGGAGCGCACCCGCCGAGCCGAGGGCGAGGCTTGGTAGGCATCAACGTCCCCGGGCAGTACAGCTAGGCGGCGGCCCGCTGGCCTGCGCGAAAACGCCGGGATTAGACGGTGAAACGGAACGATTCTGGGATATTCGACCTTGATTGACTGGCGCTGGTAACGGCCTCTGACCTGGCCTTTCCCAGTTGATCTTTCATGGGGGTCCGCGGGCGAAACTGAACGCCTTGCGGACTTTCTGCGGACTGGCCGGCTACACCTTGCCAGCTGGATGGCCGCGGCAACTCGAGACGCAGGAGTGGGTCGGGTCAGAGACCGGCCGATTGACGCGCTTCCGTCAAGTCCGGATGGCCAAGGCATGAATCCGACGAAAAGCGGCTTCGAACGTTGGGGACCGCTACAGCTTCGACTCACGCTGATTGAGACCTACTTGCCGGGACATCGGCCAGAACGGTGAAGGCGAGTTCGAACTCGACCAGGGTCAGCTTGCTGAGGGCGCGCTGCCGTCAACGGCGGTTGCAGGTGTGCTCGATCCGACACGCGACGGCCTGGTGCACTTCGTCGCGGTGGCGCCAGCGGCGGCGGTCCAGGGCATTCTTCTGCGGGAGCGTGGGCCAGGACTCTATGGCTGCGTTGTCACCGACCGAGGCGACTCGCCCTCGGACCCTGCAGCCGGGCGGCGGTCGTCACGGCGCGGACGTTCCGGATTCAAAATTCGCGATCCGCGGTCACTGTGAACCACCATCACGCCAGCTGGCGGCCGACCACCCGCCTTCTACCAGGACAGTCGCGCCAGGCATGACATCGTTGAGCGGTGCCTCGCGCTCTCAACAGTTCCCGACTTTCCAGGACACGCCCTAGCAAGCATCGGTCATCGACTACGCCGATTTTTGCGACAAAATGACCTACGATGTCATGATCGAGAAGACGCCAACCCGAGCGAAGGGCCCGCAGCGTTGAAGCCGATTGAACAGGTTAGACCCTTCTTGTACTGGTCGGATAGTCAGGTGCGACAAGCCCTTGATATGAACAGTCGACCCGCTCCCAAGTGGGGCGCGAAGATTGGCTTTCAGTTTCCTGGCTTTGGCCCCACAATTGAGACGTCCGAGGAGTCCGCTGGCGCACCAAACCCGGATTCTCCACGCGCAGTACAAGCTGATCACCTCGGCAGACTGCTGAACGATGTGACGGTGCGGGATACAGACGTGAACGGCTCGGCACACTACTGTCGAGGTACGGCTTATGCATATTGGGGCGTCGTACGACTCCCAGACGGCCGACCATCCTATGCAGCAATGTTCGGCATCGAGCCCGAAGCGTCTGACGAACGAACAATGCTGGCACTTTTCGGCCCACGACGGAATCTGCTTGGCCGCTCGACGGGCAACGACATCGATCCTGGAGATGTGCGCGGGTGGTCCTCGTCAAGTGAGATCGGCCAGAGGTTACTTCTGGGTATCGGCATGTTCGACCCTCCCGAGCTCCGCTTACGCAACGACGAGCCAGCGTCGCTAGCTAGATCGGCGGTGACCATCTTGAAAGGGCAGGGCGTCCTCCACAACGGAGGACGCCGCGACAGCGGATTGATAGCGACTTGTCTTGTCAGCTTCCTGGCGCGCATCTACCTCTGGGAACCGGACGTTCGTTTCGACGGCACGGATCGCTACGACAGAGTCGGTATCGGAGCACCAGTGTGGGTACGGGCCGAGAGCAGCCTTGAGCACCTGACCGGCAAGACGCACATTGCTGGGGTAACAAGGCCGAGCAAGACCCTCCTGGCGAAGGCCCGCACCTCGGAACTTATGAAGAGGTTGAACTTGAGGGGAAAGCATGCCTAGAGTGACTCTGCGCATAGACCTGTTCGCGCTATATTCCGATGACGACCCACGCTTGCAAGTAGCATCAATTCTGCGGAATGACGTAACTTTCGCCGTTGCACCCAGATCTGGCGATAATGTTCGGGGCTTGGCGGCAGGTCATTCAATCGGCCTCTCTGAGCACTACCGAGTCTCTTACATGGAGCATTGGCCGGAGCTCGCCACTGCCCCTGGCTCCGATGACGAAGGCACTTGCTGGGTCGTCTGCCAGGGCCGCTGGCCTGAACCCGGCACAACCGAGGACTTCGCCTTTGACGCCCTTCTGCGGTATCAGGAAGATGGCTGGGAATTGCATTTATGGGGCGAAGTCGAGGAACGCTTCACAGAGTTTCAAGCAAAGGGAGGGCTGCCGCACGACCTACGCCCCGCTCGGCTCCTTGATCAAGAAAGAATAGATCAGGAGTAACGAAGTCAGACAGGCGCCTACTGAGGCGCGAAGGGATGCCGGTCGAGCGGTCCGTCAATCTCTAGAATCCGCAAGGAGGACCATCCGCACTGGCCGGGGCAGCAGCGAACCGCACTTGGTCTTATACACAAGGTTCGCCAGGTTGCGCCATATCGCTTGCCGGACGCCAGCTTTGTCGAGCTGATGAAAACGCGCGACGGCCTCCTCGACGTGCAGCACGTTCCCGGGCCGACTGGTACGTCCGCCGGAGCGGTCACCGAACGGGTGATCTGTCTCAGTCAGGACCCGATCGAGGGGCAGCATGGCGATCAGTTCGGGACGGCGCAGCATCGACGCGTTGATCGAGAAGTAGCACCCGAGCTCGACGGCTCGCTGCGTCTGCCTGCTGTCGCCAAGCCACCAGTGCAGAACGGCTCCGTTGATGGGGTGCGTGGCCAGGCAGTCCAGCACTGTCTCGGTCGCGGCGTAGCTGTGGATGCTGGCGATCCGGGACGTCGCCTGCAGGACCGCAAGGATGGCCGTGAAGCTCGCTTGCTGCGTCGCGAGGGGTACACGCGATTTCCCGTCCAGTCCAATTTCGCTGACGTACGGCGTCTTGGAGATGAGGTCCGTGAAGCGATCAACGTCGAAGGCCCGCTGCACCCCGACCAACCCCGGATGGCAGCCAACACCCCAAATCGTCCACGGATCGGAGCGGCCGAGCGCCTGCTCTGCCTCATCGAGCGAGCGGGTCGCAGCAAAGGTGACTGATCCTAGCCCCGCTAGATCAGATGCCTCGATACCAGCCTCGATATGCGCGTGCATGTCGATAGGAGGCAGGCGCGTCACGGGTAGAGGCTCCGCAGTTCCTGGATCCCGCGCTCGCAGAGGTCCAGGGCATCTCGGACCGAGTAGTTGCCCGGGATGCCGAGTGTGGCGAGGTCTCGGGCCTTCACGCCCCTGCGGATGAAGTTGCGCACCGGCTGCTCGACCGATTTGCCGTCTAGCCACTTCTGCACGATTGGGTCACTGCTCGGGGCGATGTAGTCCGTCAGGTCAGCGACACCCGATGCCGAAAAGGATGCGCGTCGCAGGACGCAGCCGAAGCAGACGCCGCATGACCGCTCAGCCGAGATGTGATGAGCCCGCTGGCCGGTCAGCGCACAGGAATGAGTTGAGCTCAAGAAGGCGGACGCCTCGTCGGATCCCACCAAGTCGATGACCCGCTGGTACATCTCCCCTTTAGTGATCTGGGCGAAGGGGTTCTCGATGACCGCGTGGGCGCCGGCCCTGGTCAGCACCGCTGTAAGGCCCTGCAGGAAGGCCGGGTGCGTGGTGCGTGTCGACAGGCTGCCCAGGCGCTCCGGCCCCAGTGGCGGGTTGAGGGAGGCGAATCCATTCTCCGGTATCCACAGTGGCACCTGGTGGATTGAGGCCACAGCGAGCCCCAGGGCCAGGAAGAGCAGCGAGCGTGAGCGACTGGTCGGCTCAGATGGATACGAGGTGCCGTCGATCCGCTCACTGCGGCGGCCAAGGTGTACGACCGTGTGTTGCTGCGTCGGTCCAGGAATGAGCCGCTCGACCTCTGCTGCGACGTGCCGTTGGATCGGTGCCAGCATGGTGTTGCTGAAGTGCGAGAGCAGGACGTGGTGCTCGTCCGGCGCAAGCAGAGACCGCGAATAGAGCCCGCCGATTGCCGAGTCCGCTCCGCCACTCAGCAGGACAACTCGTTTCGGCACCGCGCTAGCGTCGGGGAGGGTGACGGCCTCGACGGGGACCTGTTGTTGAGTGAACGAAAGCGTCCAACGATCACCGCTCAGGAAGCCGAGCACGCGAGCAAGCTCGTCGGCCACAGCCGTCCAACGAGCGGGTGCGGAGACGGAAATTTCCAGGTCCAGCTGGCGCTGGTTCCAGTTCGATCCCTGTCCCTCACGGAGCACGGAGCGATCGGCAGCGAAGGCCGTGAGCGCGATCCGGACGACGTCGACGTTCAGTTCCGGGACGGGTCCGAAGACCCCGAGACTCGGGCCGATGCCGGGGGTAAACGACGACCGTTGATCGGTCAACCAGTAGAACGAGGAGGCTGCTTCGGCGGCCGGGACGTCCTGGGCGGCAGACAGACGCAGGGCGAACCGAGGCATCAGTCGCCCGCCCCGACGATGCTGCGGATGGTGTTCAGTCCGACCTCGACGGCGCGGCTGATCTCGTCTTCGGTCGCACCGTCAACCGACAGGGTGGCCTGCGCGGCCATGGCTTCGGCTGCATCACGGATGTCGCTCTCGGCGACCTCTGCCTGCTCGTGGCTGTTGACCAGGTCCCCGGATTCGACAAGCAATGTCTCGGCAATGATCGTCGCGATCGTCTGACGGACTATCTCCTCCGGTGTCGGGGGACTACCGTCGCGCTCCTGCTCCAGCACCCACTCGCCGACCTCGGCGGCAACACGCCGCTGCTCGTGGTCCTCGATGGTGCTGTCCGGCGTACTGCATGCCATATCGACGATGCGGCGCAGCACCTCGAACTCGTCGCCGAGATTGCGCAGCTCGTTGTAGTCCAGACCAAGCCGTTGCAAGGTCGTCGCGTCGCCGGTGCGGTAGGCGTAGGCCGCAGCCGCAGCGCGTCCAGCGGTGCGGGCTGAGGCCGCGGCCGATCGCTGTGGACCGCCGCCGCTACGAGAACTGCCGCTGGAAGTACGACCGACCCCACCGCCACCACCTGGGCCGTCACCGCCTCCCCCGCCCGACGACCGAGGCCGGATCAGGTGGATAACGCGCTGGAGCGCAGCCGCATCAAGCGCCGGCCGATCACCGTGCTCCGTCTTGGCCCCGTCGACTGCCGGTAGGCCATCCAAGTAGTCGCCAACGGCGTTGCGAACAGCCTTGCCGTCCTTGCCACCGCTGCCGGAGTAGGCGCCGCTCGTACCCATCAGGTACTCCCCGGACTGGCAAGGGCACTCTCGACCGCCCGCATGACCCGTCCCTCCGAAAGCTTGCCCTTCCATATCTCCAGCACGCCGCGGATCTGCACAGGGTCGCCTTGAGTGAACTGCAGTGGTGTTGCGATGGTGATCTCGCTCGGCGGAAGCATGAGTAGCGCGTCCCGGGCATCAGTTACGGCGCCGGGGCGACGTCGAGCAATCCGAAGGACCGCGTTGACCCCGGCCTTTTGCTTGGCGGGCTGGTCACGCATGGTGCGGCCGATGTGGCGCAGGAGATCCGTCGCATCCCCGTCGCCGAGTTGGTCAAGCTCGGCGTCGGTCACCGACGCCTGCTCCCGCCGGGACTCCGAGAGAAGGTTCGCTGCAATGTCTCGTAGTCGTTCCGGCAAGCTCTCATCGATCAGAGTGACGCCGGCGAACGAGGCCGCCAGCGTCAGATAGGGAGAGAGGTCCAGCCCACGCAATGGTGGTGCCAATTTCGCCCAACGCACCATGGGCTGGGAGAACTGATCGAGCGGCTCGGGCGTGGCCTGTGCTTGCCTCGAGCCACCACGTCGTGATCGAGCGGGCTCGGCATCGTCTGCATCGGCTGCCGCAGCAGCGGTCTCCTGGGCCTCCGTCTCCGGTTGGGCTGGCCTGCCGGCCTGGTCCTCAAGGTGTCCAAGCTGGTCTCGCATCTCGCCCTTGGCGAACCAGCTCAGCAGGAGCTTGAACTCTGGCTTCATGAGAGCTTCGAGGGTCATGAGCTTGGCGACGACCGCGGCATCGAGGCTGATACCCCGGCGCGAAGCCACGGACTGGCGAACACGAAGATCGTTGAGGAACCGCTTGATATAGCGCGGGTTCCCCTTCAGCTTCTCGTAGAGCAGCGGCGTGAGACGGATGGCGAACGCCAACTCATCGTCCATGGCCAGTCCGGTGATCTCGCCGATGTCATCGACGGTGCCGCCCTCACGCCGGACCTGCGCGCACCGCTCGATGAGCGTCGCCAGTTCCGCCTTGCCTGCGGTGGCCTCAAGCTGCAGAAGAAGGAGGTATGCCTGAGTGTCGAAGTGACTCAGTGCTGGGAGGGGGATCGTGGTCTGCACGATCTTGTGCAGATACAGGGTGGCGGGTTCCTGCTGCTCGTCGTCGCTCTCCTCGGGGCGGCCGGTGGTCTTGAAGCGCGTGCGGATGGCGTCGGCCACGCGATCCTCATCCGCCGCGATGACGAACGACATCTTCGGCACGGCCAGGAAGAGCCGCATCGCCTCGAGGCTTTCGACGACTGTCTCCGGTAGACAGCGGTCAAGGTCGTCGACCAGAACGACCACCGCTCGGATGTGCTTGAGATCGTCTGAGGCGACCAGCTCGGCGAACTCGTCGCGGAAGGCCTCGAGGCCACGCACCGACTCCCTGTCGCCTTCCTTGGGCTTCACCAGCTCGACAAGCTTGTCGAAATCAGGAATCTGAAGTGTGAGCGACGAGGTCGCCGCCAGCTTGATCGCCTTCGCCCAATCGATCCGCTTGCCCAGACGTGCGAGCAGGTCTTTTGCCTTCTCGGTCTTCGTCTCCGAGCGACTGACTTCGCCAGCCAGAGCGGTCAGCACCTCAGCGATGAGGCTCTCCTTGGCGCCCGTCGCGGGGTCGTAGCGCCACGGGTCCGTCTGGATGACCAGGACCTTCTGCTTATCCGTCTTGCGGCGGTCAAGCTCGTGGCCTACCAAGCCGAGCACCGTCGTCTTGCCGCTCCCCCAACTCCCGGACAGCCCGAGCGCCACCGGATCAAGGGCCTCGTCGAGAAGCGCATCCGCCACTGTCTGGGCCACAGCATCGAACGAAAGCAGATCGACCCGAGCTGGGTCGTCCGACCAAAGCGAGAGGGCGGGCGTGGTCACGATGAGGCTCCGAACCAGAGTCCGGCTCTGCGTCGCGCCAGTTCACCTGTGCGCCCCTCGTACTCCGGCATCATCAGGGCAAGGAGTTGCCAGAACGCTGGCCCATGGTGCGGGAGCCGCGGAACACGTCGTCAGCGGCGAACAGATGCCGCTCCAGCTGTGACAGGGTCGATCGGGGCATTAGGCCATTCGTCCTTTCAGGTACATACCGGCAGACGGGCTCCACGGAAAACTGTCGGTCCGATGGGGGCAGCAAGAGCGACCCTAGCCGTGGCCACCGACAGACCCCGGGTCCCGCGCGCTCAGCTCACTGTCACGGGACGGCGCCGCTGATCCACGGGCGCCTGCGCCACCGCTCGGCCCACGCCCGGCCAGCTCTGTCGCGAAAACCCGCCGGGCCGCGCGCCTCCGTACCGGAGACGACTGGCTGACACACGTCTTGCATCTCGGGCTCGGGGACTTGTGGTGCTGGTTGCCACTGAGGTGGTGCTTCCGACCTGTCATCAGGGCCCTGAGCCGCACCGAGGCATTCCTCCAGTAGCCATCGGCGTCGTCGGTGACGTCGGAACCGTTCTCCGTAGAGCAGGTGGCTACAGACGACGACAAGGCGGGGGGATGGCGGCGACGAGCAAGCCGTCTCTGATGTCACCCCGACCGGCGCGCCACTGAGCGGCAGCACGTCAGGCTCAGGTCCTCGGCGGGCGATCTCAGGCGCTCGGTCACCCTCGCGCAACTTGCCGAGCGCTGTCGCTCTCACCCTGTCACCCCACCGCCTTGTGCCGACACAACGGTCGCTGAGTCCTGGATGCATGAGGTGTGTCGGCTCGCGATCGTGTGCGATCGGGTAGCTGCGAGGGAGCGGGCAACTGGCCGGGGACGGGCACCTGCTGCTGAGCAAGGGGTTCTGTGACGGGAGCGCCGAGTTGTTCGAGGAGGCCGCACCGGCCTTCGAGAATCGATACGGGGGGTGAGGAGACCTCCCAGACTCCCGGGCGCTACCCCGTGGAGCTGGCTGGCTCCCTAGCGCACCGCACTCCCTGGCGCACGGGAGTCTCAGCGCCGGGGCGCGCAGCGCGGTGAAGTGTCGTACAACGAGGCAGTGGTTGACGAAGACCCAGAGCCATCCTGGACCAGCGACTCAGCTAGCGATCGCGCTCTGCGCGCGGCCACGGTTGGGGCCGGGGTCCTACCTGCTAGGTCTGTCGCCCTATACGCGCGGTGGTGGCAGCTCGAGACGTGGCTCCGGGAGCTGATCTATGTCGAGTTGCGCGCGCTGTACGGCAGCTCATGGGGCGACGCGGTCAAAGTGGCGACGGGGCGCCAGACTCAGGACGCAGCCTTCACCCACATGGCGAGCGCGGACAGCAACAACCCTCTGGCCTACCTCGACTACAGCCAGCTGCTGCAGGTGATCGCGGCACATTGGGATCAGTTCGGCTACGCGCTTATCCGACGGCCCTCCTGGGAGGCCCACCAGGAGGAGCTCACCCGTATCCGGCATCGAATCAGCCACATGCGCCGCTCACACCCGGACGACCTGAGTCGTTTAGAGCAGACGCTGCGAGACTTGGAACGAGGCTCGTTCCTGGCGCTTGCCTCCTACAACGACAAGCGCACCCCCGGCCGGATTGACCCCAGCGACCCAGTAGCAGTCGGCTGGCTCGGCGGCCAACACGACGACGCGCGACGCCTGATTGGCCATGCCCGCGGTCAGTACGACACCTCGCTCCTCCTGCGCAAGAGTCGTCGCCCGTGGAGCCATGAGGATCTCGACGAGCCGGCGCGGCCCGGGCAGTTCTGGCATGCCGACTTCATCCTGCGAGGCCGCCACGTCGATGCGCGACAGCTCTGGCACTACGACTACATGGTCGAGCTGCGTCCCCTGCTTGTGCACATGCTCGCCGACAACCCCTGGCGCGTCGAGTTCACCTTCGCAGCAGTCGACGACGGCCAAGCCGTTGCTGATGCCATCGGCAAGGTCTTCGACGCCGTGCTCCTGGTCTCCAGCAGCGGACCCCTCAGCGAGGAGCAGGAGAGGCGATGGGAGCACCGAGTTAAGAGCAGTCCCGACTTCCGCCTCTTGTCGGGGACGGGCTGGAACATCGTCGACGAGACGACGGTGCCGATCAGCCTGTTCGGTGCAGGAGCGAGCGTTGAGACGGCCTACTAACTGTCTTCCTCAAGCCCCGTTCCGCTTACGTCCAGGCCTGTGGGTGTGGTTACCGAACAGTCCTATGCGCACAGTCTGCCCGCGCCCGCGCCCGCGACCTACGCCTAGGTGTACTGCTCGGTGACGTTGGTGCACCGGGTGATGGGTGGGAGGTTGCCCAGGGCGGTGTGGGGCCGGTGGT